>JAUSJK010000077.1 GCA_030647255.1 bacterium | reverse complement strand
TTGAATATATTTTTAAAGTTTTCTATTACTAGTGTTCTTATTTTTTGCGCTTTTTTATAAAACGCATCATAATATCCATAAGATAATGTATAAGTACCGAGCATTATTCGCCGTTTCGCTTCACCCCCGAAATATGATCTATCATTGCCATATCTTACCCCGTCGAATCGGGAAAGGTTAGACGATACTTCGGCTCTTTGAAGAATCGTATAGATAGAGATGGCATATTTTGGAGAAAGTAACTTTATCTTTCTTATAGTATGTCCCATTTTTTCAAATAATTTGAGTGAGCTCTCTATTGATTGTTTCACATCATCCGTTAAACCTTCAAAATATTCATCTGCTACTCCAATGGTAAGTTTTCTGGGTTCTTTCATCGTATCCGTATAATCTTCAACTTTTTGTGTAGATGTGGTTGCGTCATACTCGTCTTTTCCGGATAAAAGTTTGAGTAATAGTCCGCAGTCTTCGACATTCATGGTCATAGGTCCCGGACAGTCGAATGAAGAACCCATGGCGATCAATCCATATCGAGAAATCCTTCCATATGTAGGCTTTAGTCCGACCACTCCGCACCATGAAGCCGGTCCACGTATAGATCCTCCTGTATCGGATCCCATAGCGGCAGGTGATAAATAAGAAGAAACAGCTGCGCCCGAACCTCCTGAGGAACCTCCAGGAACCCGAGTGGTATCCCAAGGATTTTTCGTTGGCCCATAATCAGATATTTCTGTTGATGAGCCATGCGCCCAGGCATCCATGTTTGTTTTTCCTATGATGTCGGCACCTTGTTCTTTCAACTTTGATGTTACTGTAGACTCATAGGGAGGAATAAAATCGTCAAGCACTTTTGAAGAAGCAGTCGTTTTTATACCTTTCGTACAAAAATTATCTTTGACAGCAATAGGTATATCTTTTAGTACTCCCGAGTTTTCATTTTTGTTTTCCTCAACAATAGTAAGATATGCGTTGAGATCTGGATTATATTTTTTAATCCGTTTCATAAAATATTCTCTCAGTTCTTTTCCGGATACTTCCTTTTTATCTAGTAGCTCTCTCAGTTGTGTAATTGATTTGCCGAGTAAGTCCATATTTAAATAAGACTTCTCGCTCCGCTCGAAGAATAGTACGGTTCGAACGAAGTGAGAACTATCTAACGTTGAAATCACATAATTCTATCTACTATGAATAGTCCATTTTTGTTCTTTTTTGAATTTTTTGTAGCTTCTTCAGTTTTCAAAAGTCTTTTATTCTCTGCTCCATCTTTAAAAAATACATCCTGAAGATTGGTCGTCTGTGAAGTAGGCTTGACATCTTTCGTATCGAGTTCACTGAGATTTTCGACATAACTCAAGGTCTCGCTCAACTGCTTTTCATATTTGGAGATTTCTTCGTCTGATAAAGGAAGATTGGCAAGCTTTCCTAAATGAAGTACTTCTTCTTTGGAAATAGTTACTTTTTTTGACATGTTGACATTATACTATGACTATAATGGCAATGGGAGTTTGTTCTTTGCCTTGGCCCATGGGGTTATCTCGGAAGATTTCTTCAATGAGTTTATTTGAGAGTCCTGTTGAGTTACCTAACACATTTCTTCCAATATCATTGGCATCTATAATCACCACTCCAAGAAAATTGTTCGATTGCGGTGTTCGCAATGAAATAATATGTTTTTTTATTTCTTCAGCAACTTTCTCCGGTTCCTTCGGTCCTAATTTAGCACTCACATTTGAAGGATAGAGAGAGTACTCCGTCGGTCCATCTATAGATGCAGCTTCACGTCCTGCGATATGGTAGAAAACCCCTTTTATTCCAAATGGTCGAGTTATGAGCGCAGCAAGTGTACCAAGGAATATTTTTCCTAAACCTACTTCCTGTATGGCTAGCTGCATTGTAAAAGGACTTCCTAGTCCTATCCCAGCAGATGTCTTTGTCACAAATCTTGAAAGGAATGTTGCCCAGAAACTAGGTTGAATATCCCAAATAAAGTACGATCTCCCTTGGCTTATCGCCACTATTTTCTCTGATACAACAATGAAGAATTTCTTATCTCCATCCCACTTCATTATATTAATATAATGAAGTGCATGATCTGAAATTTTTTTTACTACATCGTCACCCTTCTGAAATACACTTGTTTTGATGAGATACCTTTCGTATCTTTTTCCTTGTATGATGATTTCATCTTGATGTGATGGTTCCGACGTTTGACGTTTGACGTTTGACGTTTGACCTGAGTCAATGAATATCCTCATCCATAACTCCACATTCATCAGTCTCCAAAATAAAAGTGTATCTGTATTTTTCTTTTCAAAGAATTCTCTTAGTTTCTTCAATACTACTTCATGATTCCAGTAAGGACGCGAAGCAAACGACTCACTCAAAAATATTTTATAAAGCTCCTCTTTTGAGTTCATGAACCATTCATACTCAGGGGTGGTGAACCCGATTTTATTTCGTCTTTTTCGAATAAGATCAGGAAGAATTTGTTCCATTGACTCTCGAAGCACATGTTTATTCCAGCCATTTTTAATGATCGCTTCATCCGGAAGACTAAACACATAGCGAACCAAATTAAAATCCAAAAAGGGGACCCGTCCTTCTACAGAAAACTTCATTGAATTTCTGTCTTCATACCTCAGAAGTGACTGTAAACTGTTTTTAAATATGTCTTCAAATAATCTTTTCTTTAGGTTTGTTTTTTCCACGGTAAATTGCTCTTTAGAATGATTTTCATTGAACTCTTTATTTAATATTATGTTGACGTCAACCGACTGCTCGCCTCCAATCTTCATCAACAAATATTTGAGCAACACATCTAAGCTTCCAAACAACTCCCCCGTAAGTTTTACGTATTTTTTTTCTTTATACAACTGTTGAAGATACACAAAATAATAGGGAAGATAGCCCGCCATCATTTCATCCGATCCTTGTCCATCAAGTACGACCGTTACATACTTATAAACCTCCTCCATCACTTTATATTGAGCGTATGGGCCAGTACTAATAGTGGGTTCTTCCTGTGTTTTTACAAACACTTCCAACTCCTTAAAAAATGTTTCCCTTGATGGTTGAATAATATGACCCTGGACCTTAGACCTTAGACTTTGGACAAGAGAATTGACATATTTTGTTTCATCGTTTGAATATCCAGGGAAAACGGCCGAGAATGTATTTTGTATTTTTCCGACGGATTGAGCTTCACTTATTTTTTCCGAAAGAAGCGTATTTACTGTAGCCACTACCGCAGATGAATCAAGTCCTCCTGATAAGCATGAACCTACAGGGACCTCCGAGATAAGGCGCTTCTTAACTGCTTCTACAAAATGTTCTTTGAACTGTGCTACTGTACCTTGGGCAAAACTTTCATCTTTTAAATGAAACGAATTTTTGAGATCTTTTTCGAGAGAAGAATAATGTTTTTTTTCCATCTTACCGTCTTCTATGACCATCATCTCTCCTGGCAATAATCGATATATCCCTTGAAAAAAAGTCTCTTCCCCGTCATCGTGAATTCTATACTTAAGATATCTGTAAATAATCCTGTCATTTGGCTTTGCTTCAACAAGGCCACTTTGCAAAAGAGGTTTTATTTCGGACGAGAATAACAAATTTTTATCTTGAGAAATTCCTTCGACTGAGTCATTCAAGAAACAATAATATAAGGGCTTTATACCAAAGTGATCCCTCGCCAAAATTAATCGTTTCTTTTTCTTATCATACAGCGCAACTCCAAACATCCCGTTATACCTGTCAAACGCCTCATCTCCCCACTGTTCATATCCATGGACAATGACCTCCGTATCCGAGTGGGTTGAAAATGTGTGTCCTTTTTTCTCTAACTCTTCACGAAGTTTTCTGTAATTATAAATCTCTCCGTTATATACGACGACGACGGACTTATCTTCATTGTAGATCGGTTGATCCCCGCCTTTTCTGTCAATAATCGCCAGTCGACGGTTGAGAAGAGACACATGTTCATCGATATAAAATCCCTCACCGTCAGGACCGCGATGTTTCAGATTCGCTGACATTTCTTTTATGAGTTCGTCGTTTTTGAAACCGATAAAACCACCTATACCGCACACAATAATAATTTAGAATTTATAATTTAAAATTCAGAATTTAGGAAATCGCAGATACCCATTTTTGAACGACTTGAGGGGTGCGCAGGAACGAGCACACTCACGGAGTGAAAAAATGTTGGTATCAAGATTTCATTATAATAATCTACATAGAACGTAAAATTCTTATTCTCTCATCTACAGGTGGGTGAGTACTAAAAAGGGACATGAGCCATGATTCCTTCTTGCCCTTTTTCTTAAAAGGGTTCTCTATAAATAGATGCTCTGTCGCGGATGTTGCCGATCTCATTGTGTACGGATAAGCAGCTATCTTTCCAAGCGCTCTCGCAAGCCCTTCTGGATAGCGCGTCGTCAAAGCACCGCTGGCATCAGCCAGAAACTCCCGTCTTCGCGAGATGGCGAGCTGTATGAGAGTAGCCGCAATCGGAGCAAGAATCAGTGAAACAATGAGTATGACAAACATTATCGGATTTCTTTTCCCTCTATCTTCGTTATCTCCTCCTCCCCACCACATACTGCGCATCACCCAGTCAGCAACAAGTGCGATAGTTCCGACAAGAACTGCCACAACAGATGATAAAAGAATATCGTAGTTTTTTATATGTGAAAGTTCATGAGCAATGACGCCCTCTAGTTCAGATCTATTCATCATACTGAGAAGTCCTGTAGTCGCGGCAACAACAGCGTGCTGAGGATCTCGACCAGTGGCAAACGCATTGGGAGCCGGATCATCAACCACATACAACTTAGGCATGGGTGTGCCTGAAGCCATTGAAAGATTTTCAGTTACCGTATAAAAATCAAAAAAATCTTTTTTGGTCGCCGGTTTCGCACCTGTCGTCATGAGTACTATTTTGTCGGAGAAAAAATAACTTCCGACGGAAGAAAAAAGAGAAAATCCCATTCCAACAGCAAAGTAAGTCGTCGGAGACCCAAAAAATAGACCGATGATATAAAAGAAAGCCGTTATTATGCCAATAAAAAGGAACATTATAAGAAATGTCCGTATTTTATTCCCGGAAATTTCATTATAAACTGAAGCCATAAAGTTATATCAAATATTAGAACTTTACCTGTACATTCTTTCTCTCTTCCTCAGTTGCCTGGAAAAAGTCGTACTGCTTGAAACCAAACATATTGGCCAATATAGCACTAGGAAATGTTTGTACTCGTGTGTTATATTCCAACACATTCGTGTTATAAAACTGTCTTGAATACGCCACTTTGTCCTCAGTGTCTTCTAGCTGTCTTTGAAGATCCTTAAAATTATCACTTGATTGCAGTTGTGGATACGCTTCTGCGACTGCAAAAAGCGTCTTCAAAGCACTTGTCACTTGGTTATTTGCGTCTGCTTTCTCCTTAAGCGTACCTGCACCCATCAGAGAAGCCCGTGCTTTTGTCACGTTCTCAAATACTTCTTTTTCATGCTTTGCATACCCTTTTACTGTCTCAACGAGATTAGGAATAAGGTCTGCCCGACGCTTCAACTGAACATCAATATTCGACAAAGCCCCTTTAATACGAGCGGCCAGAACTATAAAACCGTTATACGTAGCCACAAGATAGACTACCGCCAAAACCACGACGCCGACCACAATTATTGTAGGAGACATATGATTACAATTTTCAATTTATAATTTTCAATTTTCAAATAATTTAGTTTAACCTACACGTCTTTTCGTCATTCTGGTAAGTCGAACAGAGTGAGACGCATCCAGAATCTGTATTTAATTTATTTTAACAAAGATTCTGGAGTCTCCCGACGACAAACCTCGGGATCCCCAGAATGACAAAAACTAACAACATTCTAACCATTCCTTCACCTTCTTATAACTTAATGTATTTATTATATCACTTTTTGAAGCCCAACCACGACGGGCTACTTCGACTCCATACAACATATTTCCCATCTGTTCGTTGGCATGAGCATCTGTATTTATAAAGAATTGTACTCCTTTTTCTATACCGCTTCGTACCATACTGTCGGAGGCGTCAAGTCTTTCCGGCCAAGCATTTATTTCAATCCCTATATTTCTTTCAACCGCCTCCTTACAGATTTGATTCCAGTCAAACTTATAGCCATTTCTTTTCGTAAGCAGCCTCCCTGTTGGGTGACCAAGTATTTTTACTTTGGGAAATGAGAGCGCTTTCAGTATCCGTTTCGTCATTTGTTCAACGTCCATAGAAAATACGCTATGTACAGAGACTATTAGGTAATCAACATATTCCAATGCCCCTGCCGGAAGTGCCAATTCTCCTGAAGTAAGAATGTCTACTTCTAAGCCGATAAAATAATGAAGTTCCGTTTGTTTCAAGGAAGATAATTGCTTTTCTATATCCGCTTTTCTTTTTTTCATAATGGCAGTAATATCTTCTGAGGTTGAACCGCTCGTTTTGGGATTATGGTCGGCGAATCCTACATATTCGTATCCCAATGTATCCGCATTTTGAAATATCTCTTTGTACGTATTCTTTCCGACATCATGAGATGTACTGATATCGTAAGATGAGTGAATATGAAAATCTCCCCGTATATCCTTAAGTTCAACTAATAAGGGGAGCCCGTTTTTTTTGGCTAAATCTATTTCATTTGTTCCCTCTCGTATCTCAGGAGGAATGAACGGCAGACCTAAAAATTCGTAAAGTGTTTCTTCGTTGGAAAATTCAAACATTTCTTTATTCCGATTGAATGAATATTTTTTATAGTTTGAGTTCTTGAACTTTCTTGTCGGTTTTACTCCATATTCTGATATAGAAAAACCGATTTTATTCGCATAGTCTCTTAATTTTATGTTATGCGCTTTGCTTCCTGTAAAGTATTGAAGCATTGTTCCATACGTCGACTCCGATTGAATTCTCAAATCGACACGGATATGAGGAGGAACAATGATCGAGGCTTTTGCTTCACCCGCATTATCGATACGCGTCGTCCCTTCATATTGAGTGAAATAATGGATAACTTCCGATGACTTTGTTTCATCTGTTATTACAGCGGCGATGTCAATATCACCTATGGTTGACACCATCCTCCTCATTGATCCCAAGGCGTCTATTCTCTTAATCAAAGGATTTTTCTTCAAGTAATCCATTAGGTGTACCGCCCGCTCATGTGCATATGGCAGTACCATGCGCTCCATCTGCATACCGCCTTTTTTATACGCTTCAATCGCCTGGATTATTTCTCCTTCAGACTTTTCTCCGAATGTTGGTATGGATCGGATACGTCCTTTTTTTGCCGCTTCCTCTAATTTTTCTACTGCTTTTTTTGGATATGAGATATGAAGCTCTTGAGCCAATTTAAAAGCAGTCTTCGGTCCGATTGTCGGCACTTTCATCAATGCGAACACGCTCGGAGGTATACCTTTAAATACTTTTTCAAAATGAGAAGATCTACCCGTACGAAAATACTCGTCTATGTGCGAACCGATAGAAGGCCCAATACCTGGAACATCTTTGAGACTTCCTTCTTGCCAGATATCATGGAGTTCTCTTGTTAAATGTTCAACCGTGTCCGCCGCTTTTTGATAGGCAATCACTTTAAATTTATTTTCATTCAGAATCAGATAGCTTGCTGCAACATTCCTTAAGACTCTGTGTATTTCTTTATTCGAAAATATCTCCTTTTTTCCAGTTGCATTTGTGGTAGTTTCTGCTAGCATAAATTAATTATTATTATAACATTCCTACACTACCCGGATGGCTCATAGAAAATCTATCACCATCAATTACCAGGACTTACTTTATCTCACACTTAAGCAAAAATATCAGTATTTTCTTATCGGTATAACTGTTGTTTTACTTGTTGCGTTGACCATTCTTTCTGTGGCCCGCAAGGCCGCAACATTTCCTCAAACGACCCAAAAAGGCGTCACAGAAAGCATACAAGACCTACCCAACACTATTGCCACAACAGCAAAATATACCGTCCGAACAGGAGAAAATTTATGGCAGATTGCCGAAAAAAAATACGGGTCAGGGTTTAATGCATACGATATTGCCAAAGCGAATAACATTGTCGATACAAATATTATATTTGCAGGTCAGGAACTGACGCTTCCTGAAATAAAACCTGGTACTCCTACTGTGGGAGAAATATCTGCAGCCGCAGGGACAGAAAAAGTACAGCAAATCCTGCCTTCTACGTATACTATCCAACAAGGAGATAATTTATGGAATATTGCCACCACGCTCTACGGAGATGGATATGCCTGGACAAAAGTAGCCATTGCAAATAATTTAGTTGATCCTAATATCGTACTTCCTGGGAATATTCTTCAAATACCGAGGATGTAGAAAAATCCTCTCTTCCGATCACTTTTATACTTCTCTTGTTTCCTTTTTTCTTCAAATATGAGGCGACGATTTTATATATATCATAATCAAATACCTGAGACGATGAAAAAGTACTATGCTCTCCGTCACCTTCGGACTTACTACTCCCCATATAGCACCATTTATCTATAAAATGACACTCTCCGTTTCCGTCGATATCGTTTTCGAGTACAGAGATTACCCCTTTATAGGGCCATGCCTGTACTCGTGTTTTCTCGCACGCAGTATCAAAACGAATTTTTCTATTATAGACGGGCTGTAAATCTTTTATTTTTGACGACTCCAAAATATGTGCACCCAACTCGCCTATCGTTTGAATCCACTCGATCCTTCTCAGTTGGGCCGATATACTAGACTCTTTGGCAGAATGATGATCGTTGGTAAGACGAGTCAGAACTCTTTCTTTCATATTGACACTTTTTCCGACATATAAGGGCAGATCGTTCTCACCATAAAATATATATACTCCGCAGGACTCGGGTATATTTTCTAGTACTTCAGGATTAAGAAGAAAAGGAAGAGAAGGTTTCCTCATAACCCAATCAAAAGCTTTGTCTAGTGTTTTTGAGTTAAATTTGCGACGAATCTTTTGATAAAACTCCCAAATAACTTTGGCATCACCCAAGGCTCTGTGTCTATTTTCACATTGTATGTCATGTCTTTTGATAATCGCATCAAGATTATGTCGGGTGTGATGAGGAAAAAGTTTGCGGGATAGTCGGACAGTGCACATGAGTTCTGAGGAGAAATTTCTTCCCAGTCTTTTAAACTCATTTTTTACGAACCCATAATCAAATCGTACGTTATGTGCCACAAAAGTACAATCTTTAAGAAGGTTATGCACTTTTGCTTCTATCTCCTCAAAAGGAGGAGCCTGTTCTACCTCTTGAGACGTAATGCCCGTAAGTTCCGTAATAAAAGGGGAGACATATGTCTGGGGATTAATGAGTGTCTCAAATACTTCAGATACCTGATCATCTTCCACACGAATAATACCTATCTCAATGATCCGATCATGCAACATACTGCTTCCTGTTGTTTCGATGTCTATAAACGCCAGCTTATCTGACATAGTGATATGAAAATAATAGGTAGAACTTCATCATAACAAAAATGGAGGACGTGGTAAAGTTGTTAAGATGATCGTAATTCTTTTGTTATAAATTCAGACAATTCAGTCAGAAGAGAGACATTTTTTGTCTTTATAGCGATTTCTTCTGTCCCCAGCATAACACCAAGATGAACAAGATTATGAGAACCAAAAAGAGCTTCCTTATTGTCTACGATCAATAGTTTGGCATGCAACCGATCAAGTAAGTGATTCAACCGAAGTCCAGGATATTGTTTTGCCCGATTTTGGAAGTGAAGATATAATGTATTATAGGGAAAATCATTAAATTGCCGTGATGTTTCCTTACTTGTATATAACTCTACTTTGATTCCTTTCTCGACAGCGCCGACAATCGCTTCCAGTAGTTTCCCGTCAGGAGGAAGCTGGGATACAAACTGTATGGTTTCTTTTGCTCTCCTGACCATATCGATTGCTTCTTGATAAATGATTGAAGATCCCCTTTTACCCGAATCTAAAAGAAGGTTCATGTCACTGTTCAGAACAACCGACACGTCTTCTCTGTGTTTATGTCGTTCTATTTTAAAATACTCCTGAACTAATTTCTTGATAATTGAGTCATCCTGAAACTTAACCATAAAATCTACCGCATAAAACGAACCGTCAAAAAAGTTTATTCCTCCGAGCCAAGCAGCTTTTGTATCGACAATGTAGATCTTTTTATGATTTCGTCCGATGATTGGAACAAGAAAAGGGAGGAAATAAGCTTTATTGACAACCTCGATATGCGCGCCGGCATCTTTAAGCTCTTGTATCACACGCTCATTTTCCGTATGCACTCTTTCTTTATATTTTCTTTTCTCTCTGTTAAACAAAGGTAAGAGTCTAAGATCGTCGCCAACATACCGTTTATACACCCAGTCCATCGTTATCCGTACGTCTACGCCCTCTTTAGCTTTTTTTACCAATACCTGAGCCAATGGTAAGAGTCGGGGGCCGATTTCAAAATTCATCGTCTGGATATAGATACGTTCTTTCGCATTTTCCACCTCCCTTTTGAAATCTTCAAAAAATTCCTCCGTAGTTTGAACTTTGGTCATGCACTATTATATAAAACTGTATCAGAAAAATGCTGAGGAAATTGTCTAATATCAAAGAGAGAATAAAAAAATTATTGGGAATCTGTAGTTTCCTTTTTGATTAATCGAGGAGATACATAAGCAAACTTCTGTTGTAAAGACATATTAAACACGAATCCTGCTTCTCCCCCAAGATCTAATTGAGGAGTATATTGTTCTCTCAAAATATGTAATTCCATTGCATATTGAGGTAATATCTTTAATAAATCCTGAAAAGAAGAATCATCTCTCATTCCCGTCAGGAGTTCTCTTCCTATAACTTTTGATCTAACAAATAATTTTTGTAAAATGTCACCATCGGATCTCCCTATCTTATTACCATCTTTATCTTTAGGGCCTGCGTTCATATGTAAATAAAACGGATTTATTGCACGTAAAATCATATTTGTACCTGCAGATAAAATCACTTCATAAGATGGATCATAATGATAAAGCAGTCTAGCAATAATTGGAGTTGTGGGATCCAAATTCGTTTTAGTTTCCGATAAACCTACAATATTCCATCCGCTTTCTGGAAGATTATATTTACCATTCCAACAAGCGCTCAAGTTAACCAAGTTACCATTATTGGGTAAGTGATGATTATCCAGAAGGCCATTCAAATAAGTATGAATGTCATTTTCAGCCACAAAATGTTTTTCAATTAATAATTTGAACAAAAATATAGTAGGCCTAATATTTTTTTAGCGCAAGGGGATTTGGTATGACACTATATGTAGTTTTAAATAATAATTACTTTAGTTTCAATTTTAATAAAACCTAGTATAATACTTAGCATGTCAGGTAGACCCGATCATCTAAATATGAATGATTCTCTTAGATTAGTGAATCCTGATGCAAGACTTCAATCCAATGATCGCTGGCTTGAAAGAATAAGTAGAGATATGCGAGCGTCTATTGGGGATTATACAAATGCCTTAAATGAAAGAGCCGAAGTTATAAGCCAAATAATAGCGATTGACCCGTCTTCGAGATCTCACCTATGTAACGATTTATTCAATACGTCAATATCGGCTATTCTTTCAATTGAGTATCTTCGCACTAGATTAATTGTTAGATCTGATGATTTTTTCAGTCATTCATTCCGAATAAGATCAAACGGAGGAGATATCGCTATGGACAGACCGTGGGAAAAAGGACTAGCTCGATTGTCTCAGTACCAGATTCTCTTTGAACATCTCACCAAAGATGAGGGTCAGAGGGATATTATCACGGTTAGAACAAATTTCAGATCTACATATAATGTTCAAAGGACTTCCACCATTGATTCAACTGGCTTTACCTATTCGATGTCGTTTAAATAGATCTTAAACCTTCACCTCACACCTTTCTCTGGACAGTCAAGTACACCTCGGGGGTGTACTAGATTGTCATGAAGGTCTGTAATTGAAATTTAATCAATTTTGGCAACCTCGGAGGTTGACATTTTAAGAACAAAAGATATCATTTCAGTACACCCTTAGATCGTAATAAATTTAATTAGTTTGATATACTATAAAAACTGTCTAAAGACTTGCGGCTGGAGTCTTACGACTCATTTCGCGGTGGTAGTTCAGCGGTAGACTGTCTCCTTCCCCAGGAGAAGGTCGCCGGTTCAAATCCGGTCCACCGCTCAATGAGATGCGGACTATAGTCTTGAGGTATACCGAAGGATTCCGATAGTACCTCTTCGAAGTCAGGTACAGGACTGTACCTGACGAAGTGGGGCTCCCGTATCCCGCTCCAATTTAATAAAAATCATCTTAAATTAGCATGTTTAAATAATATTGACAAGTCTAGTCATATTTGTTAACATCTAATCATGTTAAACACAACCTTTGAGGCTACAATTGTTTACACTCCTGACCAAGTTGCGCGGATGTTACAACTTTCCAAAAACACAGTTTACGAGCTTATTAATCGCGGAGAAATCATGGCAAAAAAAGTCGGCAGAGTATACCGCATTCCCGCAGTCTCTCTCTCTTTTTTCTTTACCGGTATGGATGAGGATATTTACCAAGCCCAATTAGAAGATGAGAAAAATATCAAAAACGTGCAGAAAATCATTAGCGAAATACGAAAAGAGGTATGGACAAAATCAAAGTCTTTCTAGATAGCGATATTTTAATTTCTGCGTTGCTTTCTAAAACTGGTGCATCGTTTGAGATTCTTAGAAACTCGAAAATTACTAAAGTAACCTCAAAAGCAATTGAAGCAGAAGTGCATGATGTAATAACACGACTAAATCTTGATACACAGCCTAATGACGTATTACAAGACATTGAAATTGTTACTCTCAAATTGAAGAAAGCACGGCTTTCAAAGATGTATATCTCGTACGTGATAGATGAGGAGGATTCGCATGTCGTAGCGGGTGCCATGAAAGCAAAAGTCAAATTCTTATTAACGCATAATATCAGACATTACCATGTCGTGAGAATTAAAAATAATCTTGAATTAAATGTAATGAAACCTGGATTATTCTTACAATATCTGCGCAATCTTGAAAAATAAACATCGAAATACAAAATGCAACTGTAAAATAGATTTTATTACCTGACCAAACTAGGGAAAGTGCTATATTGAATGTATGTCTACTTTAAACGTTATCGTCTACTCTGCATATGCGGTTGCTCCAATACTTATTCTAATCTTCACTCTGGTCGAGATTATTTCGTCAGGCGGATCGAGACCACTTCCGATATTTCTCCTTGCAGGAGCACTTATTGTATGGCTTATCAGTTTTATCAAGAGACGAATCGTAGATAAAAAGCCATTTCCGCCAGTTTTATATTTTGTTAAGTTTGAACTTTTTTATTTCTCTTTTGCTCTCTCATGTGTAATATTGCTTTTAGGACTCTTATTTCTGCCTATTCTTCCTTCATCGGAAAAATATCTTTATAATTTGATTTATAAAATTATAGCTGAAATCTTTCTCTCTATTACATCCTACGCTCTTCCTTTTCTGCCCATCATCGTCCTGGCAACTTTCTTAGATATTTGGCAAAAAAGGAGAAAAGCCGCTCACAAAGATGTGAAGATAGGTTTTTATATTCTAGTCATCGGACTCATCATTCAGTTTTCTATTTTCATGTACTGGTCTCATTTTATAAATATTAAATCCGAGTTTCTTGATATAAAAATATATTTACGTGACAACTTCACCTTTGCACTCCCTTACGTCATCGGTAGTCCGACTCTCTTCTACTTAATATCCTTATGGAAAGGATCGAAAACTATCGAACATTAATGTCGAATATATACCATTGACGAGCATCAATCTCTGGAATACAATGAAGAAATGTTAAATAAATCAGACACACAGACCATTAAAAAAATCGTGAAAGAACTTTTGGACGAACAAAAGGAAGATCTTGAGGAAAAAATAACACGTTTTAAAGATGAGATTCTTCATGAGATCGTGGATTTGCGAGACGATGTCGCCGTCATTACGGGCTACCGAGATATGATCGAAGATCACGAAATTCGTCTTACTTCTGTCGAAAAAACTCTCAAAAAAGAACCTGCGAACTGAATTCCTCTTCTTCTTCTTCGAGTGATATAATACTTATATCGCCGACTTAGCCCTGCCTGCCGGCAGGCAGGTCAATTGGTAGACCTGCCCGCCATGCTAGTCGCAAGGCGTTGCAGGCGGGACAACTGTATAATTACAGTACATTATAGCCGATGTAGCTCAGCTGGTAGAGCAGTCGCTTCGTAAGCGAGAGGTCGCCGGTTCGATCCCGGCCATCGGCTCACAAAAAGTATGTCAAGACTTAATTCGCATAAACAAAAAGAATACAAAAAAAGAGTGGTTCTTCTCGCGTTACTACTTGTAGGACTTATCTTCTTTATGGCTTTTTTTGGTCTCAAACTTCTTATTAACACAAGTATTTTTATATCCAATATAACTGGAGGCGAGACACAAAACTCACCCGCCACGACTAAAAAAGAAGATTTTTTTGGCAGTTTTGACATCAGCTCGATTCCGACTGCCACAAATAGTGCTCAAATCGAAATATCCGGTTACATTACAGATTACGATAAAGTTGAGTTTTATATAAACGATGAAAAAGTCAAGGAAACGTCTGCTTTTGCTTCTGATAGCTTTGACGAACAGATAGGCGAACTTAAAGAAGGCAATAATACGGTCTACATGAAAGTTTCTACAAAAAAAGGGGGCCACACAAAAGAATCAGAAAAGTATACGGTTTTATATAGCAAAGAAAAACCGAAACTTGAGATACGCGATCCAAAAGATAATAGCCAAGTAAATACGGCAGATATCACTATCAACGGAACTACGGAAAAGGATGTTTCTCTAAGAATAAATAATATGCCCGGCGTCGTTGATGCCAATGGGGAATTTAAATATACACTGAGACTCAAAGATGGGGAAAATAAAATTGAAGTGGAAGTGGAAGACACCGCTGGCAATACGGAAAATAAGACGCTTACCGTGACGTACCGGAACGATAGTTAAAATGGAATACGAGACAGGTCCAAAAAAACATATAAAGAATAAATGGGTGAAGAAGTACATTATCCGTAAGTGAAATAATTGATATAAAAACAACGGCAACCTTCGTAAATTCGTCTATACCCCATATTTTGTAGAGCATACCTAAAAAAAGTACTAATCCGATAACTCCTCCCGTCACTAAGATAATAAGAAAACTCGAATGGAACGAGGCTCCGGCATGATTGGCTTCAAATGCTTCGGGTGTTTTTTCTTTTACATATCGTATCCTGTTGTATCCTATACCTATCAAAGGCGACGCCTTCCAAATACGAATTCCTTCGTTATAATCAGACAGTCTCGACTGGATAGAAAAAAGTCTCCCTAGGTTTACGCTTTCCCCATATGGTTTGGGCAACAGGGTAAAAACGACTATGCAAAATCCGACTATGATGGCAAGTACCATGTATCTTTTTTT
>JAUSJK010000057.1 GCA_030647255.1 bacterium | reverse complement strand
CAACACAAACTCAAACCGTTAGACAAAGACATCTGTCTTTATTGCGGAAAGCCGAGCTTTCTCGGATTCACACACGAGGGTTGTAAAAGAGCGGGAGGTGTAGATGGGTTTTTGAGTATATTTTTTTACAATCCCATACTCAAAAAAATTTGGTCATCTGTTAAATATCGATCAATGAAGGGGGTAGCTCGCGAGATGTTTTCTCTCATAGAGCCGTCAATAATATTCAAATTTCAAAAACACAGACGACTTGTAACGTCTTCTATTATTGAACCGATACCTCTCCATAAGAAGCGCATAGATGAAAGAGGATTTAATCAATCTGATTTTGTTGCCCGGTTTTTTTCTGAAGTAATAAAAGTTCCAATACATAATTCTCTTGTACGTACCAAACCCACATTGCCCCAGGCGCAAATAAAAGAAAAAGAAAAGCGCTTTTCTAACATGAGAGGTGCATTTGTCACAACAACATCTCTCAATATAGAAAGTAAACAATGTATATTGGTAGACGACATTGTTACCACAGGAAGTACGGTAAAAGAAGCCGCTAAGGTGCTCAAAAAGAGTGGAGCAACACATGTATTTGTGTACGCCGTGGGGCACGGATAGGGGTTGCATTCAGTATCCTATAATGATATAATGGGGCCATGGATAGCTTTAATAAGATCATATCATTTGTACTCGGACTAGTAGTTGTGGTTGTATTTTTGGCTATTTTAAGCACAAAATTCAACCTCAATCAAAAACTTCTTCCTCTCGCGGGAGGCGCAAAAGCGACGCCTACACCAACCAAAATACAAACCATTACTCCTTCACCTGTATCTCTTACCATAGTGACAGGATTTCCTACACCAACAGGAATGAGACCTTACCAAACCAATACTACTACCGTCATCAATCAAACAGGCAGTGCGACAGCGATACCAAAAACAGGCGTAGAAACAATCTTTCTTCCTTTTGTGATATCTACATTACTGGGTGGAGCCTTTCTTCGAAAAACAGGTAAAAAGTAAGATTGTTCTGCCTTTCTTCTTCATCTATAATGAATATATGTATGAGAAAAATTCTTCTTCTCGTTCTTGTGGTGTTTTTTTTAATCTTTCCTTTTAAAAGCCGAGCAGATGAATACGACGACATTGCCAAACAACTAAGTGACTTAAAATCTAGTTTGGATTCGTCAAAAAAAGCTACCGCCACGAATGAAAAAAATCTCACTCAATTAAACGCCCAGTTGACGGATATAAAAAATAAAGTTGCCAGCCTTGGGCAGGAGATCGTTAAGAAAGAAGCGGAAGTAAAAAAAGGGGAGGAAGCGTTGACGTATCAGCAAAAACTACTGAATGAACGGGCGGTATCATACTATAAAAACTTAAGTAATAATCCAGGCTCCGTAGTAGATATTTTAGTAAGTGAAAACATCTCTACCTCATTACAAAACTTTTTTTATCAAAAATTTATTATCGACGAAGACAGGCGTACTATCATCAAAATAGTATTGTATGTCAAAAATCTTGATGACAAAAAAAAATCATTGGAAGCACAAAAAGTAAAACTCGACGTAATTAAAGCAGAGGTAGATGCACAGTCCCAGTTTCTAGCCGGCGAGGTCTCCAAATCAAAAAAATATGAAGGAGAGCTTTCAAGCAAAATTGCTCAGTTGAGTGCTCAACAGCAGCAACTTATCTCTCAAAGACAAGCCGGTTTAAATATTCCTCGCTCTGCCGGTACAACGGTTCGTGGATGTTCAGATGATCGAGACATAGATCCTGGTTTTTCACCTCGACTCGCATTTTTTACCTATGGAGCCCCCCATCGAAACGGACTCAATCAGTATGGTGCATATGGCCGAGCCAAGGCTGGTCAGAATGAAGAACAAATTCTTGAAGTGTACTTTCCAGGTAAAAATTTAAGAAAAGATTATGATCAGAATATTCAGATAAGCACCACAACTGGCCACACTTTTTCCATAGAGGACTATGTAAAAAGAATCTATGAGGTTCCAGACTCATGGACGGATAATAACTCTGCGGTGCTCAAAGCTCAGGCGGTCGCTGCCCGAACATATGCTCTCAATGTGACAAATAACGGTTCAAAACAGATCTGTACGAGCGAGCAGTGCCAAGTGTTTAAACCAGAACCAAAAGGTGGTAATTGGGATGCTGCGGTTGAGGCAACAAAGGGCTGGGTTTTGATGGACGGAGGTGGTCCGGCCTTTACTCAATATGCCTCTACTCATGGTGGATACATTCAGAATTTAGGGAAGTTTGATGGTAGAGATGGGAATCCGAGTAATTTTGCCGAGCTCAACGAAAGAGCGTACGACAAAGAGTCACCTTGGTTTTACTGCGACTGGGGAGCCCGTCCTGAGTACAGTAAAACGGCGTGGCTTAAAGGGCAAGAGGTAGCTGATATTACTAATGTTCTTATGCTCGTCAAAAGAGATTCTTCTGTCGGTGAACATCTATATCAGGTAGATAAACCGAATCCTGCCGGGACAGATACATGGGGAGCTGATAAAGTAAAAATAGAATTACGAAACCGTGGAGTAAACCCCTTTAACTCGATTGATTCTCTTTCTGTTTCAGCTGATTTCGGGTCAGGAAAGACAACGGGTGTGACGGTTAGCGGAGATGGGGGAACACAAACATTTGACCCAGGTGAGTTTAAGAATTTTTTTAATCTTCGGGCTCCGGCGAATATCCAAATTGTTGGTCCTCTTTATAATGTAGAGCGACGTTGAGGTGTCAATTTTTCTATGTAGTTGAGAACGAGTTGTAAAAGTATAGATATTATTACTACTGTCATAAAAAAAGACACCCAGTTAAATGTGAGGAATTTAAAAAATACTATCAGCACATATATCACAAGGTAATGAACAAAAAAAATGGAATAGGAGTATTGACTAAAAAATCGTATTCCTTTGTGTAAAGTTTTCCACCTTTTACCGACACCCGATACTATATACAAGAGAGATATAGATAAAGCTCCGTATGAAAGGATGTAGAGATTGGGAGGATACTTATTGTCAAAAAATCTTAGTGAGGTATGAGTCGCTATAAGAACTTCTCTTGAGATAAGAAATAAGAGACAAGAGATAATGATATAAAATAGTAAGAGAGAAAATGATTTTGTAGCCCGGGAAAAGATAATAGAAAAAAATACTATCGTGAGCCACGGCAACCACATGATCCATTTGTACGAGAAAGACGGGTGCACGTAGAGGAAAACAATCGAACTAAGGAAAGATATTGCTCCAGTGATCCAAAAAACAATCTGTTTTTTGTGATAGAAATAATGGAGGAGAGGAAGCAGACAAGAAAGGATTAAAAACAGAAGCACCATCCAGGTTACATCTATTCCGCCGACTATCGTAAGACTTTCCAGAATAAATTTAGATGTTAATTTACCCCTGTCTCCCATATATGTCAACGCAATATAAACAAATAGGAATATATAGTAGGGAAGAAGAAGTCGCGCAAATCGTTTTTTAACATACGAGATGTAGGAGGAGAGAGTATATACGAATGGTTTTTGAAAAAAAATATAAGAAGAGCAAAATATAAAAGCCTGCACAGCAAACTGTGCCCAGTTCCATCCTGTATACGAGATACGATTTTGCAGGAAATATACATTTGTATGTATAAGAATCATGGATAAGATAGCCACTCCTCTTAACATATCTATTTCAGCTACTCTTAGTGTATCCTTATTGACATCAGTATTATTTTTCTCAATACTCATACGTAGATTATACTGCTATGAAAAAATCACAGACAATTTTATTTTTTACTCTCCCAACACATGGTCATATAAATCCGACGATTCCTGTCGTACAAGAACTTGTGCGAAGAGGTAATCGGGTGATTGTGTACACAACAAAAAAATATAAAGATAAATTTGCCGATACAGGAGCAGAGTTGCGCTTTCCACCTTCTCATCTGGATGTACAGCAAGTGAAGCAAATTGCTCGGAATCCGCTCGCTCTGACAGAGATACTTCTTGATGCAACACAAAAAGTATTACCTCTTGCGTATGAAGAGATAGAAAAACTAAAACCTGATTGTATTATGCATGACTCTTTAGCATTATGGGGAAAACTGGGAGGGAAAAAATACAACATTCCCGCAGTGTCTTTAATCACGACATTTGTTATGGGAAAGGAAGCTCTTTTGGCCTACCCGGATATTTATATTCCTGAGTTTTTAAGGATAGTAATGCAGCCGATTAAAATAATTTCTCTCGTAAAAAAATACAACGCCATCCTTACTTCTCAAGGAATTCAATCCGAGGGAATTTTAGATCTTTTTAGCAATAAAGAACGTTTGAATATAGTTTTTACATCGAGATATCTTCAGCCTAAAGGGGATATGTTTCACGATGAATATAAGTTTGTGGGTCCGGCGATCTATGAACGCAAAGATGAGAGTTTTCCTATTCGGACGGGGAAAAATCCTCTTCTTTATATTTCATTGGGAACGATATATAATGATGACACAGAATTTTTTAAAATATGCATAGAAGCATTTAAAGGAAGAAATATTGAAGTGATTCTTTCGATCGGAGAACAGATTGATAAAACTCGATTGGGCGAAATTCCATCAAATATATCTGTATATCCGCACGTTCCTCAGCTTAAGATACTTGAAAAGACAGATGTCTTTGTGACGCATGCGGGCATGAATAGCATCAATGAAAGTATCTATTTCGGCGTACCCATGATCATGTTTCCTGTGATTCAGGAACAAAAGATGAATGCCAGAAGAATCAGCGAACTCGGCGGAGGTGCGGTTATGGATAGAAAAAATCTTACACCCTCATCATTATACGCATCTGTACGGCGTCTCTTGGACGACTCGGCGTTTAAAGATAATATCTATAAAATAAAAAAGTCTTTCACCGATGCGGGAGGATATATGAGAGCGGTGGAAGAGATAGAGAGATTGACTAAGAGTTAAAAACACAGATATGGCCAATCTTAATGAGCTCCGGTGTCAGGTTGTAAATAATTGAATGTAGTCGCTACATTTTCCAAACTAGCCGCGTCTCCTTCTCCCTCAAAAACAATTGCATAATATTCCGGATTATCTAATGGGTATGCAATAATAAAATCGTCCTTCTCTGAAATTCTATCAGGCTTTCCATAGAAAGTAGTGATCATTTTTCTATATATTTTTACCCCATTAACAGAATTTTTATTTGTAAATTCTTCTGTTTTCATATATTCCGGAGGACAACGTACAGACCCCATTGGTCCATCTGCTTCACAAGGAACATCAGTTACGATATCTCTTTTAAACTCTCGCGAAGTATCAGGTGGTCTACTTATTAATCTAAACGTTAAAGAGGGGTTTTTAATGCTTCCGTACTGATGACTGCCTTGAGACGCTGAAACAGAGGCGCCTGATGGATAATCAAATGTGTATCCTACATAGGTATCCTCATAATATTGAGAATTTGATCCTGATGAAGAAGATCGCGAGAGGTAATGGGCTGGTGCTACAAAGCGTATATTGGAAAGGAACGTATTAAACTCCTTTATAAGATCGGATTGTTCCGGTTCTATAGAAATAGTATAAATAAAATCATTTTTTGTCACGACGTAGCGAAGTTGTTCGTGATTTTTATTCACAAGAGATTGGGATAAACCAAAGTTTTCGTACCTATTTATTTCGTATCCAGACAAAGGACTTTTTGTATGGATTTCTACAGAGGGATTTCCGTCAATATAAGGACCCACAACCTCTTTTATTATGAACTGTTTTGGTCCTTTTATATACATGTCATCTTCACCTTTTCTCCACACAGAAAGCTCAATTTGAATTTCATCTTTATTTGGAACATACCATCCATCTTTACCAGTTCCATCATACGATTGGTAGATAAAATTATTTCTGCCCAATTGCCAGGTATGCCACTGTTTAGGATATTTTAAACTGAAGCCATAGTAATTGTCCGTGTAGGAGGTTAATTCTTGTCCTGCTGACAAACTGACTCTCTGCGTTCGTGTCATCTCGGCGCTTTTTTGGAGGGTGTTGTTTTTAAATAACACAATGAAGGCTATTATGGTAATAAAAATAAAAAAGCATAAAAAAATAAAAAGGTACTGGTGCCGAATCTTATTTATGAGGCTATTTAATGTATCCATGCTATTTATATAGTACACTAAAGCAGAATTATTTTATTAAGGCAAAAACAGTTAAATTATAGGAGCTTGGGTAGGTTTGACGATAGACATATAATCTTTGGATAACATTCCCACAGAAAACCGTCTGTCGCCGGCGTTGAAGATGATTTTTTCATTTTCTAAAAGCACAGGATCGACGATAACTTTGAGATTGAAAAGATTTCCGAAAGGGGGAACTCCTCCAATCTCGACACCATTTGTTATTTGGGATATTTCATCAGTAGAAGCAAATCGTACGTCTTTGACTTGAAGAAGTTTTTTTACTTTTGAACCACTGAATTTTTTATCTCCGGGTACGACAACCATGATAAACTCTTCCTCTCTCGAGGCTTTATATGTTTTAAGAATCAAAGCTTTGGCTCCTTGTGAGAGTGTGTAGCCTGTGCGGACTTTCGCAGCTTCCTCGCTTGTAAGTACAGGTTCATGCTTAAATGTCTCATACCACATAGAATGTTCTTTCAGTAGATTGATTATTTGAGTAACGACTGGATGGTAGGTCATATAGTATTATAATATCTTCATGCGAATTTCTATATTGAAAAAGGAAACGAAAAAACTAAAGGAATTTGCTATGCTCGAGTGGACAACGGCAAACTTAGAGCATTATGGAAAACTTCCTAATTGGAAAGAAGATAGATATCTATTTCAAGCCTCAGATAATAATGAAATTATTGGGTTTCTCGACTGCGCGCTATTATTGGGTGTAGCCGAAGTAAAACAACTCATTGTGGCTCAGTCGAAGAGAGGTCAGGGTGTAGGAAAGAAGCTTATGACAGAGATGGAAAAATATATGAAGGGAAAAGGAGGACATAAAGTAATTCTTTCAACAGGCAAAGGATGGGTTTCGGAAAAGTTCTATGAATCTCTGGGGTATTTTAAAATCGCTGATTTAAAAGACCATTTTCTCCACCACGACTTTGTCGAATTTAGTAAATTATTGGGGAAATAGTTTTTTTCTGAATTCTTCCAGCTTGCCCGGTGTCAGCATTTTTCGCATAATATCGGCGGCGATCATAGTGCCCCAAAAATCCTCAGAGCATATATGGGCAAGAAACTCATTGAAACTAACCTTTTTTACTTCCAGTTTTTCTCCGCTGTCAAGATCTTGTTCCTGTACTTTTCTACAGTTGCGGGCGATATACAGATATATCTGCCAATCTATCTTTGTCTCAGATTCGTACATTTTATAGAGTTCCCAATCGTCGGATATTAAGCCGGACTCCTCAAGTAGTTCTCGTTTCGCCGTTGTCAAAGGTTCTTCTCCCTTTTCACCTCTACCGCCTAAGAAGGTATACGCTTTTGGTTTTATGGGCTGTTCTTCATAAGAAAGGAGAATCTTATCACCCATTGTCGGGAGAATTTGAATAGTCAAAGGACGTCTCAACGCCTCAAACGTTTGATACGTTCCGTCGTACATCTTTTGCTGCCATTGATATACGTCAAATATTTCTCCCTGGAATACTTTTTTTGCTTCGGCTGGAATTTTCATATCTGCATTATACCTTTTCTATACGTCGATGAGGCAGATCTGTCTAAACTTACATTTTTTCCTGGTCATTCTGGCTTGTCCAGAATCGTAGTTAATTCATTCACAACGATCCTGGATGCGTCCTTCGACTTCGCTCAGGACTTACCAGGATGACGAAGTGGTGACTTCTTGTAATTATTTGGAAGAAGCGGAGAGTAAAAGGAGAAAAGGCAAGAGATTGATATAGAAGTGGACGACGACTCCGTACCAGATATTTTTAAATCGTTGGTAAACGATAGCTAATAAAATGCCCGTGAAAAATGTCAGAAAAAATACGACAAGATTGGGCGTATGAAGAAATGCAAAAAACAGAGAGCTTATGATAACCGATGCGAACACATTATATTTTGTTTTTAGTCCATTAAAGACGATTCCCCGGAAAAATAACTCCTCTTTTATGGGAGTGAGAATACAGAGCATAAAAAATAGTAAAAAATATTCGAGAGTTGTTTTAGGTAATATAGGGAATAAATCTTTCCACTGGGCGTCTATCGAAGTGTCGACATTGGTCGGAGTAAAAAGGTGCAGTGCGATAATGCCGAGAGCAATTTTAAAGGCAAAGACAACAAGAAAAAATAAAATTACGGAACGAAGCCGAAATTTAGCTTTATTTATTTCTTCCCACCGATATTTTTTATGAAAATCAAATATGAATATAACAATAAGTAGATCGCTTATGTCGATAAACAGGGTCTGATAGAAATGGGAAATGCCGGAAGTAAAGTAGTACACAGGGAGAAATAAAAAGGGAGAGAGAAAAATGTAAAGAAGAAAACGAACGAACAATTTTTTATGTGCCTCCTGCCAGGAAAGATCAATCTTTTTGAGAATTTTATAATGGACCACATTGACAACAAAGAATAGTATAAAGAAAAGAAAGAAGACGAAGAAAAACCGTGAGATGATGTAGAAGTAATCAGGAGATATAGATGTAATCTCGTCGAGTACACGATCAATATAAAGATTTATAAGGATTGCCATCCCGACAGTAGTGGCTACAGATAAAATAAACCAGGAAAGCCACACGAGCTTTCCTAATATAAATTGAGGTTTGATCTGGAATAGAAGAAGCGGATTCAAAAATCTCATCACCTATTGTAGCATTTTGTTCCAGTTTTATCTAATAATGTAAGCTTTTCGTCATCCTGGCCCCGAAGGGGACCCTTTGGGTCTAGTCCAGGATCGTTGTTAATTTAATTCACTACGATTCTGGAGTCGTCATTTCATTCCTCTCCAGAATGACGTAAAGACGCACAAAGTTATTGAGTGATTGGGATTGGTTTTTTGGGTTTGAGAGACAGAAATATGTGTCCGATAACAAATAAAAATGTCGCGATTCCTAACCAAAATGCGACCGTTTTGGCTGAGTATACATCGGCGAGAGATCCGATAAAAAAGGCGAGAATGACGTAAGGAATATTCTTAAACATATTGTAGGTGGAGAGAGTGGTTGCCCGATATCTTGATTCAGTAGTTTTATTGATTGCGACAGAACTGATATTCCCGTACATTATTTGCGTAGCATTCCGTAAGAAAAGAGATATACCTCCTAAAGCAAGACCTGCAAATGGAGACATAACAAATGTGACGGCAAGAATACTCCCTGTGAAGATGAGAGAAACCCTTTCTCCATATCTTTTAAGTAGAAACGGAGTCAGTTGTGAGACTAGTGAAGAGATGATATAAATTCCTGCAAAAAGGTAGCTTAATTGTATTCCATTGAATCCAAACTCGAATCCTAAAATACCATTGAGCATCTCGTCGGCGATAACTATAATGGTCGCGACTGATAAAAGGAGAATAGTTTGTTCTACAAGCTCTCTGGTTTTAAATAATTGATGAAATCCTTGTTTTGTTTGAGTGAGGAAATTGTTGAAGTTAAATTTTACCGTATCAACTTTTGGTTCTTTTAAAAACAAACTAAAGCCACAGCCTAACGTGTACATAATTGCAGATCCAAAAAAAGGCAAAGAGGGATTGAGGGTATACATATATCCTCCCAGTATTCCGCAGATTGCCGGAGT
Organism: bacterium; assembly: GCA_030647255.1. Taxonomy (GTDB): domain Bacteria; phylum Patescibacteriota; class Microgenomatia; order UBA1406; family GWC2-37-13; genus JAUSJK01. The sequence goes on along the minus strand of JAUSJK010000057.1, from coordinate 17,142 downwards.
GAGGAGAGAAATAGTTCCGATATTTGAGATTATTTTGGGATATGTATCTTGTTTCTTTTCTTCAATGAGCGAGTCATATATAAGAGCATCATACGTACCTGAATAAAATGCCATACCTATGCCGGCGAGAATAACACCGATTATAAGATGAGGAAGTCCTTGAGCAATAGCGATAAAAACAAGACCGATAGCCATGAAGAAGAAGGCGATCATAAGAGTATATTTTTTCCCCAACAAATCTGCAAATGCACCTGTGGGGATCTCACTCAATGTGGTGAAGCCGATATGTACTGTCTCTATGATTCCAATACCAGCATAGTTTGTAAACCGGAGGTAATAGAATACCCATATCCCGAGCCAAAACCAGGAGTTTTTGAAAAATGCCAATATATATGCAATTCGGATATTTCTTTCCATGAAGCAATTATAATATAATGCTTCTATGTCCATAATCGAGGTCAATCATCTCAAAAAATATTACAGAGTCCATAAGAAAACAGAAGGGTTTAAGGGATCGATCATGTCTGTTTTCAATAGAAAATATTATGATGTAAAAGCGGTTAACGACGTATCTTTTCAGATTGAAGAAGGGGAACTCGTCGGTTTTATTGGTCCGAATGGAGCGGGAAAGACAACGACGCTCAAATGTCTTTCGGGTCTTTTATATCCTTCAGAAGGGAAAGTATCGGTATTGGGCTATACTCCGAATGAAAGAAAGCACGAGTATTTAAAGAAAATAGCATTGGTCATGGGGCAAAAAAATCAGCTGTGGTGGGATCTGCCGGCTATAGAATCCTTTAACTTAAATAAAATACTGTATGAAGTGCCAGAATCACATTATAAAAAGACTCTCGGAGAATTGGTAGAACTTCTAAACGTTCAGGACACTCTTAATATTCAGGTAAGAAAATTATCTCTAGGGCAGAGAATGAAGTGTGAACTCATTGCGGCTCTTATTCATTCACCTAAGGTTTTATTTCTGGATGAACCTACCATAGGGCTGGATGTAGTTATGCAGCAGAATCTCCGTCAATTTATCAAAGGCTATAATAGAAAATATAAGGCTACGATTATTCTCACCAGTCATTATATGCAGGATGTAGAAGAGTTGTGTAAAAGAGTAATCGTCATCAATAACGGACTCATTTTATATGACGGGCCATTAGAAGATATTATCAAAAAGTATGCAACCCACAAGTTAGTAAGCGTCATATTCCATGCTCACGTATCAAAAGAAAAACTGGCAGAGTTGGGGGAAGTGAAGGAATATAATTTTCCCAAGGCTACCTTATCTATTCCACTTGATAAATCAAATATGGTCGCCGTCAAACTTCTTCAAGATTTTCCAACAAGCGACCTGAATATAGAAGAGGAAAATATCAATGATATAATTGCCGAATTTTTCAAGAAGTCTTAATACTATGTTCAGTAAGTTTAAGCAGATTCTCTCCCTTGAATTACAGGATCTAAATGAATATAAAGGGGATCTCTTTATTTATACATTTACTCCCTTTATTCTCACATTGGTTCTGATGGTTGTCTGGCTTTCCGTCTTGGATTTTTCATCTGGCAACAATGCGGAAAAGTCTTATATTGTGAGTTATTTCTTTTTCCAACTTATTGTCGCTCGGCTTGTTGGAGCGTGGCACGCACCATATTTGGGTGAAAAGATTCGCCAGGGAGATGTATCAAAATATTTACTTAAGCCGGCATCCTTTATATGGTATGACATTGCCGAAAATATAGTAGAAAAAATATGGAAAATAACCTTCTCTTTACCTTTATATATCATTATCGGATATTTTCTGCGTCGCAATCTTTTCATATCGTGGGAGAATATCTTGCCATTTTTAGTATCTCTCATTGGGGCGATGATAATTTATTTTTTGATAGAACATCTCATAGGTTTGAGTGCGTTCTGGTTATCCGAGACAGGCGCCATTGATAGTTATAATGAGGTGTTTTTCTTTATAACATCGGGGAAGCTTTTCCCCCTTTCATATGTGACGAAACTCATCCCTTTGGGAGTGATCAATATTCTTCCTTATAAATATATGTTAGGTTTCCCTCTGGATGTATTACTGGGAAAAACTACGGGACAAACTTTATGGTCTGATTTTGGTATGCAATTTGTATGGGTTGTTGGCCTGATCCTTTTATATAAAGTTGTGTGGAGTAAGGGTCTCCAAAAATATGGAGGGTACGGAGGATGAAAAAATATATTCGTTTATACTATTACCTTTTCTATTATTCACTTCTTAGTAGATTGGAGTACAGAATGGATTTTATTGCCAATATTATAAGAAGTCTATCTTCAATATTGGTAGGCTTTATTGGTTTTACGGTCATATTCCAAAACACACGTTATCTTGGCGGATGGAGTAAGGAGGAAGCGTTAGTATTATTTGGTATTTTTGTACTCATCAATGAGTTCTGGTATATATTTTTTTTCCTTAACCTCATACGTCTGCCTATATATATTCAAAAAGGAGAACTCGACGGATTATTATTAAAGCCAGTTTCGATCCAGTTTATCGTCTCTTTTAGGTATGCTCTGGTCTTTGCTTTGCCAAATATTTTTATCGCTATTTTTATGATATGGTACTTCAGTCAGGTAATTGGACAGATATCTCTCATGAAATATGTAATTACGGGATTGTTTATCTTGAATGGAGTCGTACTGCTTTACAGTATGACTCTTATGTTGGTGACAATATCCTTTTGGACAGTGAGACTCAAGGCATTCTGGGAATTTTATAGGGCGATTACAGAAGGAGCGCGTTATCCCGTTGATATTTTTAAAGGGGGATTGAAATTATTTTTTACCTTTGTCATCCCTATTGCTGTTATCTTTACTTTTCCTGCACAATTTTTAGTAAGAGATTTGCCCATTTCTACAATACTTATTACTTTCTTAATCGGGGGAATATTTTTATTTCTTTCTCACAAATTTTTTTATTTCGGACTAAAACACTACAATAGTGCAAGCAGTTAGATAAAATTTATCTTTTATATTTCTCAACTAATGTTTTTATTTTGTCAAGATATTCTTGTGGAGGTTTTGGGATACGTTCGCCAACTTTAAAGTATTTGGTCTGATGATAGAGAAGGGGAGATTTGATTTCATGTGAGATGTTGACAATCTCTCCTATAAGAAGGGGATGGTCGCCGACGTCGACGGTTTTTATGAGTTTGCATTCGGCGTTCATACTGGCCCCTTGTATCATGAGGACATCGATTTTTTTTGCTTTGTAAAAATTGACTCCTAGCTCTTCCAGAACCTTTATTTTATCTACATCATGTCCTGAATTATTCCCTGCAACAGGCGAAATATTACTATGTTCTTCGGCAGCAATGTTTATGCCAAACTCTTTGGATGCGATAATGTTTTTATATGTTGCTTTGTGTGTCCGTATTGCCAGAACAATTAAAGCTGGAGCATAGGAGACATAATGTGTCCATTCGCAGGCCATGATATTGTGTCCGTGAGGTCCGTTGGAAGTTATTAATCCGATATTTGTCGTAAATGATTGTGTTTTTTCATCTCCCCATGCTAGATTCATATGTATATTATATCAAAGTACACCTCGGGGGTGTATTGGATTGTCAAGATAATCTATTTAGAATTGTGAAGTATTTATTCTGATAACTTTATCATCTCCGTTTTTGGGAATTCCTCGTCCGTCTTTGTTGCTTGTTGTAATATATAACATACCGTCAGGTCCCAAGACAACTTCTCGTATCCGACCAAACTCTCCCTTAAAATGTTCCTTAAGTTCTCTTACCCCATCGTTTCCGATACCAGCTTCATAGAGAGTCTGTCCACGTAATCCTCCGAAAAATAGAAAGTTGCCGACGGTGACAGCTCCGGCAGGCGCCCATGTTGTGTCGCCAGAATTTTTCTTGGCAGTTTCCATACCTGGGTTTGTTTCATCTCCTTGTATGATAGGCCATCCATAGTTTTTGCCCATCTCAACTTGATTGATTTCATCAAGTCCTGACTGAATTCCCGATCTTCCGTGTTCTGTTGCCCACAGTCGTCCTGCTTTATCCCAGGCCAGTCCTTGCACATTTCGATGCCCATAAGAATACACAGGATTATGAAAGGGGTTGTCGGAAGGAATATCACCTGCGTCAGTTACTCTCAGAATTTTTCCTCCCAAAGTTTTGGTGTCTTGGGCTTGTGAAGGGTTTTCTGCATCACCTGTACCAATATAAAGAAATCCATCGAGACCAAATTTGATTCGTCCGCCATTATGATTGGAAGAGCCTGGGATTTTATCGATGATGATTTTTTCATCTGTCAATGTGTTGTTTTGATATGTCATGCGAACTACGCGATTCAATGTATTATTGTCATTACTACTATACGTGTAATAAAGATAGACATATTTATTGTTTTCAAAATCAGGATGAGTCGTAATTCCCAATAGTCCTCCCTCTCCGATTTTTTTTACCTGTGATAGTGTGGCGACCGGGGTAGAATCAAGCACACCATTTGTATCGATTCGTCTTACCATTCCTTTTCGTTCAGTCACGAGCATACTTTGGTCAGGTAAAAATGCAATCGCCCATGGAGTATCTAAACCGGTGGCAACAACAGTCATAGGCGCAACTTCGTTTTGAGAAGTTAGCGCTGAAGTAGTAGAAGGGGCAGAAGGTGTAATGGTAGACCGACTCTGTTGATGAGTCAAAAAGATAACGGCTCCCATAAGAATGATAATAAAGCCAAACACAACAATCCCTTTCATAGCTACAGTATATCCTTTCAATTTAAGAATAGCGTAAGCTCTTTATTTGGTGGGGCTTGGAGTTGGCCGATTTCGCTTGAGTTGTATGTTTTGGGCAGTGACGCTACCGTCTGAATTTTGTGTCCCAAATACTGCAACTTGCTCTCCTTTTGTAAGATCAGATTTCGAACCGGCAGAGGCTTTATTAATCTGAGTTTTCTCAGAAAGAATAACAATGCGCGTACTACCATCCATCATTTTGACTGTGATTGAGGTTGCATCGCTATCCGTGATTTCACCCGCAACTGGTCGTCCTTGTCCAGTTCGACCTTGAGTATTTCCACCACCTTTCGCAAAACCTTGTCCGCCTTGTCTAAATCCGGCGACTTTCGTCTGCTGATATTTCATTCCCCCAAAAAAACTTCCCGCCCCAACTACAACCGCGACGATAATAGTAATAATTAGATTTTTTTGGTTCATATATATATCACCTACCCTTCATTGAACATAGAACTTGTAACATGTGACAATCAACGTGGAACGTAGAACCTAGAACGTGAAACGTCAAACTTTCAATATTAAACTTTTGTCATCCTGGTAAGTCCCGATGTTACTTCGGGACGCATCCAGGATCGTTGTTAATTTCATGCACTACGATTCTGGAGTCGTCATTTTATTCCTCCCCAGAATGACGACATTCTTGCTAATTTTTTAACTAAATACTATCTACTGACTACCGATTTAACTGAATACAACTAATTCCAACTACTTTCTACTACTCATATCGTAACGCTTCTATCGGTGATAGATTTGCTGCTTGGCGGGCCGGATACCACCCGAAAACTATCCCGATAATACCCGATACTCCACATGCTAACACCAATGAAAATAGAGATATAGTAAAAGGAAGATTCATAAAGTGAGTAATCGTAAATGAGAGTAGGATTCCCAAAACAACTCCGATGATTCCACCCATAACGGTAAGAATAATAGACTCAGCAAGAAATTGAGACACGACAATATTTTTTTTTGCTCCAAGTGCTTTTCTCAACCCTATCTCGCGAGTTCTTTCAATAACGGTGACGAGCATGATATTCATAATCCCAATACCTCCGACTAAAAGCGAGATGGCTGCAATGCCCGCAAGGAGTGTAGTGAAGATACCGGTTACCTGGTTGGCTGCTCCCAAAATATCTTGTTGAGAAAGAATACTAAAGTCCGCTTCTGTCGGATCGTCTAGTTTATGACGAGAAAGTAAAAAATATCCAACGTCATTTTGTACATCTGTCATAACATTGGCGTCTGTTGTTTGGACTACTATAGAAGAGAGAGGATCGACACCAAAAACTATTTTTTGGGCGGTGGTCAATGGTATAAAGACCATATTGTCCTGATTTTGAAATCCTGTGCCGCCTTTCGGAGTAGTGATACCGATGATGGTGAATGTTTGTTTGTTGATGCGTATGGTTTGTCCTACGGGACTGGCATTTTCACCAAAAAGATCCGTGACAACCTGTGGACCAACTACTGCTACTTTTCTGACTGTCGTTACATCTTGATCTGTAAGGAACGTACCATTTTGTACGGTTACCGCATGGACCGACGCATATGTACTTGTCACTCCTTGAGCCTGTACATTGGTGTTATTTCTTCCCGCGATAAGTTGAGTTCGACGTGCAAGTTCTGGAGATATGGCTTGTACCCCTTGGATATGAGCGGTCTCAATGGCTTTGGCATCTTCGTATGTCAACGTAGTTGTTTGCGCGCCACCTGCTCCTCGTATTCCTCCGCTTGTCTGTGCGCCCGGAATGACAGTCAAAAGATTGGATCCTAAGGATTGAATTTGATTCTCAATAGTTTTTTGACTCGATTGTCCAAGAGACACGAGAGTAATAACGGCGCTGATGCCGATAACTATACCCAATGTGGCGAGTCCTGTGCGCATTTTATTTCGAGTCAATGCGCTGACCGCTTCGGAGATAAGTTCTGAAAATTCCATACGGTTAGTTTTTGATTCTCCTTTGGTTGTGAGAATTGCTATCTTTAACGATAGTGCCGTCTTTAATGGTGATAACGCGCTTGGCATGAGCGGCAATATCCGGTTCATGAGTGATCATGATGATCGTATGTCCTTCGTCATTTAATTTTTGGAAAATGTTCATGACCTCTTCTGCCTGAACGGAGGCAATATTACCCGTGGGCTCATCGGCGAGAATAATCGCAGGATTCATGACGAGCGCTCGAGCGATGGCCACTCTTTGCATCTGGCCTCCCGACAACTGACTTGAAGTATGTTCGAGTCTGTTTCCTAAACCAACCATTTCTAAATATTTTTTGGCAATTCCGTACCGTTCTTCTTTGGGAACCCCTCCATATACCATAGGGAGCATGACATTTTTTATAGCAGTGGTTCGAGGAAGTAAATTAAATGCTTGAAATACAAACCCGATTTTTTTATTCCGAATTTCGGCCAATTTATCATCCGTGAGTACCCCTACATCATTGCCGTCCAAAATATATGTTCCGTGACTTGGGACATCGAGCGCTCCCAAAATATGCATAAGAGTAGATTTACCCGATCCGGACGGCCCCATAATGGCTACAAACTCTCCTTGGTCTATAGAAAAAGAAACATCATGAAGAGCGGTAGTTTCAACGGTATCATTTTTATAAATTTTTGAAATATGAGAAGCTTTGATCATAGTTATTGACGTCGTGTCGCTCCCCCTCCAAATCCACCACCTGTGCGAATACCACCACCGAAGGGATTGGCACTAAAAGGAGAACGCGTTCCACTCGTACTTGTTTGAGAACCCGTTTGAGATGAGACGGTGCTTGTCACAATTTCGTCTCCTTCGTTCACACCTGAGATAATCTCCGTCTGCGTGTCGGACGCGATCCCAATTTCAACAGGTGTACTTACATATTGGCCATTTTTTTTGATCTGTACTACAGATTCGCCGTTTTGTGTTTGAATGGCGCTTGAAGGAACTACGACCACGTTGTCTTTTGTTGCCACAATAATATTGGCGGTAGCCGACATATTTGGATAGACATCTTGAGGATTCGAATCAAGAGTAATCGTTACCGGGTATGTGGTGACATCCGAGTTTACCGCGCCTGATATATCGATACTCGTAACTTTGCCTGTATATGTTTTGTCCGGCAGAGCGTCCAGAGTGATAGTTACTTTATTTCCCTGTTTTATTTTAGGCGCATCTATTTCGGATGCATCTATCGTAACAGTGGGAGCGGCATTTGTCATAATGACAGCTATTTTTTGCGAAGATTGAGAAGTGGTCGTACTCGATGAAGATGAAGGAGCAATAATAGCCCCTTGTTGCAAAGTAAATCCTGTAACAGTACCTGAGATAGGAGAGTAGATCACGGGAGAAGATTGTTGATACGATATCCAGCTACTGCTAAGAGCCGTTTGCGCTTGAGTGATGGCTCCTTGTTGATTTTTATATTTTGCTTCTGTCGAGAGCCAATCATCTTCTGCGATATGAAACTCGGGAAGAGACCGGTTGATGTTGTTGGGGGTACCATCGGCGTTTTGATAGGTTGAATTTTGAGCGATGGCCATAAATGTTTGCCATTCATTAAACATGTCCGATTGAAGGCCATACTGGTTTGCTTTTGAGGCGTCCAGTGAATTCTTAGTTCCTTGATATGAGGCAAGCGCCTGTAGATACTTTTGATTTGAGTCCCGGTCAAGATCGAGTTCTACGAGAGGATCACCCATCTGTACGATCTGACCGTTAGTAACGTAGACTGTTTTGACAACGCCAGTGGCCTGAGTCGTGACTCCCATACTGTTGGCAGTCGAGACCTGTCCCGATCCGCTAATAGCAGAAATAATGGTTCCTTTTTCTGCTTTTTCTGTTTGATACTGTACCTGCTGTTTGTTTCCCTCCAGAATTTTCAGTTTAAAAAGTCCTCCGATTACGAAAAGGATGACGATGACAAGAAAAACGACCTTTCTCTTATCAGAAAAGAACTTTCTAAGCATATTATCTGGAATATATAATATAAAACTGAAAATAAGCTGAATTCAATGGGTATAATAATCGAGGAAGAAAGTTCTATTAAGAAGTATACTACCTAAAAACTGATATACTGATGTTTAGATATGATACCTGTGTTATTTTTTGTTTTGTTAGCGATACCCACGGCTATTTTTGCCACTCAAAATACGGTTAAAGTAGATATTCACTTTTTTCAATACTCCCTTCCCAAAATTTCTCTGTATCTTATCGTCATTATTTCTTTTCTCACCGGTGTAGTATTTGCCTTAGTTATCAACATATTCAAAGCTGTCTCGACTTCAGCGAAGCTAAAAGTAAGAGAAGACGCTCTGCGTAAAGAGCATCATGAAAAGATGGAAGTAACGAAAAAACTTCATCAGGTGGAGCTTGAAAATTCCGAACTTCAAGAAAAATATAGTCCCGAAACAGTTGATGAAAAATCGATATGATGTCTCTTCTCGCCAAAGTCTGGCGCAAACTTTCTTTTTCCAAGTTACTCCAACTGCGTATCATGCGTATTTTTAACGATGAGTTTCTCATTGGGGTCACGGGTATTATCTTCAGCAAGGATGACAAGATTCTTCTAGTCAAACACACGTACCGTAAAGTCAAATGGGGTCTTCCCGGAGGATATCTGAAAGCCAAGGAATATCCGACGGAAGGACTCGAACGGGAACTCGAGGAAGAAACAGGATTGCTCGTCAGTGCGGATAGATTGTTCAAACTGCGGACAGATAGAGAAACAGGGAGACTAGACCTATGTTATATAGGGATATATATCGGAGGAATATTTAAAAAAAGTGACGAGGTAGACGAGTATGGGTTGTTCTCCGAAGATGAACTGCCGGATATTATGAGGGACCAAGTTCTTCTTATCCACGAAGCCATCGCGTATCGTAAAAAAAGATTGATGAAACAGGTTTAAAGAAATTTAAATGCGGCAACAAGTTCTTCTTTTTTCTTTTTCTTCCATTTTTTTACTTCTGCTTCTCTTTTGAGGGCGCGTCCTACGGTTCGGAATTTTTCAAAATAGACGAGTTTGACAGGTGTTCGTCCGCGGGTATATTTGGCCGAGCGGGAAGAACCCGAGTTATGCTCGTTAATCCGCTTTTCCAGATTATCCGTCTTCCCGCAGTAGAGAGTGTTATCCCTACAGCGGAGGATGTAAAAGTAGTACATGGTTTTTTATATTTGTTTCTCTCGTCATTCTGGGGAACGAAGTGACTCCAGAATCGTAGTTAATGTTCTCCTTGTAACATGTAACATTCTAAATTTAATTCACAACGATTCTGGGGTCGTCATTTCATTCCTTCCCAGAATGACGTAGTTTGGAATAAACTTCTCCAATTAAATATAACGAGCCGGTGATTACTTTAATTGGCGATGTATCTTTATACAACTCCTCCAATGCAGAAAAAGTATCGGGAATAATAATATAGTTTTTAAAATGTAATTTCTCCAATATCTTTGCAATAACAAGAGGGTCTTCGGCGAGAATTCTTAACCCTTGGGATTCATTAAAAAAAGAGGTGATGATTATTTTCTTCGCCTCAGGAAGAATATATTTTAGCATGGGTTTGTAATCTTTGCCCCTTTTAAAAGCGATTAAAAATGTGTATTTTTGGTCGGGAAAATATATTTTAAGATTTTGTATAAACATCTTCATTTTTTGAGGATTGTGTGCTCCATCGATCACTATCGTTTGACCTTTTGATTTTACAATCTGCATTCTTCCCGGAAAAAGACTCGTACGTAATGAATGTTTCAATCGATCTACATCTACTGTGAAGTTATCTTTTCTGGATAATAGGAGTATTACTCCCAGAGCCAGAGAGGCATTTTCTATTTGAAAAGATCCGAGAAGTCCGAGCTTTATACCGCTTAATGTATAGTCAAAAAAATGAAAGTCAAATTGTGGTTGAGGAATGAGAGTTGTGTGTGAGATATTTTTGGGACGAATAATATAGAATTTGGCCTGCTTTTTATTTGCTTCAGTTTGGATAACTTTCAATACTTTTGGAGATTGTTGAATGGTAATAACAGTATTGCGAGAGTAGATGATGCCCGCTTTTTGAAAAGCTATTTTATCGAGCGTTTTGCCCAAAATCTCCGTATGATCATGTCCGATCCTGGTGATAACGGCTATTTTATCTTCGCGATCTACGACATTGGTTGCATCATACAGTCCTCCCAAGCCCGTCTCCATAACGACATACTCAACCCTCTTTTTATAGAAGACATAGTAAGCAAACGCCACGATCATCTCAAAGTATGTCGGCAGTCCAAACTCAGTATCTTTCATTTTTTCTACAAAAGGTATGACCTCATTGAGATACTGGCAGAATTCCTCTATGGGAATAAGCGTGTTATTGATTTGAAAACGCTCTCTCAAATCATTTAGGTGGGGAGAAACATGAAATCCCACTTTGAATCCTTGACTTTGGAGAATATTGTATATGAGGTGGCATGTTGACCCTTTGCCAGAAGTACCTGCGACATGAATAACTCTCAACTTATTTTGTGGCTCTCCCAAAAGAATGAGTAAATATTTAGTCCTCCTTAGTCCCAGATCACCCGGGAACTTATACTTTAACCCGTGAGGGATGTAGCTGTATAGGTAATCGATTGCTTCTTTATAGTTGGATATTTTCTCCATCCGTCTATTGTACTATGTAGTACTTTTTAGAATCTATTTCTTCTCCAAATCTCGAAGTCAAGAAGGTTGCTCTTGCCGTCATTGTTGAAATCAGAGGTTTTATCAAAGCTTTTCAAAAAAGATCTAATCAGGTTTTTAAAATCTTCATCATCAATTTTTCCATCACAGTTGGTATCGCCGATGGTGGTTTTACATGCGGTTGTAGTCATAGGGGTTGTGGTAAGAATTGGCGCAGGGAAGGGGGTATACTCCGGCAGAACAACTCCTTGGATAGCACCGACAATGTAACTCAGATCCGAAGTCAAACTTCCCGTATCATTATCCCAATATTTAATAAGAAAGGTATCGGTAGACAGACGGGCGAGCGAAATAAAGAGCATTTGACCCGAATCGAATTGATACTCTTTTCCCAGAGCGATTGAATTGTCGGAATTTAGACGGAGTAGTCGTATTTTACCTGTATATGTTGATGTGACTCGATCAAGTTCGCTATAACCAGTAAGCAGAAGATTATTACTAAGGGGCAATAACGAAACGTATGAGGCATTATTTGAAGATATCTCAATTTCGGGATTTAATTCCAATTCAGTCGATGAGGATATTTTTCCTATTCGTACATAACTTTTTATTTCCCAGGGATTTGCGTTCGATCGGTATGTTGTGTAACCGACAACAAATGTAGATTTATCCAACATGACGACAGAACTATTCCGATTGGATTCGCTCATAAAGTCGGCTGCCGATACAAATCTAAGCGTGTTGTTAACAAATGTGGCAAGCACGATTTTTACCCTGTTTGTATTGTCGCTATAGGAAATAAGGAAACTTTGGTCATCAATTTTGGCAAAAGAAAATTCATAACCCCAGGAAGGCAGTGGAATATTTTTGGAAGGGAAACCAATTGTAGTATCGGTGACTGTACCTAGAGAACAGAATGCATGATAGGCATCGGTTGATTTACGATAACAAGTCACAAAAGCGTGATCGTTGAGGGCAAATACGGAGGAGCTCATGTACATATTTTCCAGCGGAAAACTTGGCCCAAAAGTGACATTAGTTCCTTCGACCGTGGCAATTTGAGCGAAATTGCTGGCAACAATGACCAATTTATTAGGACTTAATGCGGTCATTGATCCCAAACCAGCTTCTTTGGTTGCCTCATAAGGTTGATTATCTGTGATAATATTGCCGGAAATAGTGGCAATTTTTAGATTCATTTTCTGTGAGGCTTGATCCAAGTAAAACATTGCGAATCTATTGGGGTCGAGTGGAACAGCTGGATTTTCGGCAAACGTTGTCTTTTGTATAAATTTTTGTCCCACAGTATAATCTTCCTGAGACTGAGCTCGTGCAGAAGAAGAAAAGAATACTAGAAAAACGAAAAGGAAAATAAGACAACCGATTATTTTTTTCATGGTGTGTAATTAATTCTATATAAAACATTCATAAGAGTAAAATAGAGATATGAAGATACGGAATGTTGGAATGATTTTTATGCATGTCTTTGAAGATGGACCCGCACCAACAGGAAAAAGATATTGTATGAGCTCCATCGCTCTCAAATTTATACCGGATAAGTGATATTCCTAAGTTCAGTTCATGGGAAGAGATCCATAAAGCGATTCAATTTTTATTTATTCATCAGGTGTTTTTAATAAAATGTGGAAGTTGAACTTGCAATGTGTATGTTTCGGGGTTGTAAACAGCTCCTTGTACTGGTAAGTTTCTCGCAGAATCAAACATCAAGTAGGTAAGAGCTTCCATCCGATCTACTATAGAAGATCCGTCGTCAAATATGACTTCCAGATTCAAACCTCTTTCTTCCTGTTTACTTGATCGATGCAACATCATGGCTTGAAATCCTACTACTTGTCCAGCAGATTTTAAATTTTTAGCAATACTAGATACATCTCCATTTAATAAATCGTCTACAACAAAATCCGTATATGTATAAAATGCATGATTGACCTTTGTTATCAATCCTTCTCGATTTAGATCTATTGCTTGATCTCTAGTTAGTCCTAGCGCTTCTGCTGCAGTTTCACCATCTTGAGGTCTATTGATATGAAGGAATTGAGTAGCATCGCTCCAATCTGTCCAATGCCCTAGTACACTGGCTGCAAATCCGGCTTTAGTTTCTAAATCAGCACCCGCAATTTTTTTTTGGTCGTTAGGACTAGGAAACCAATCGACTAACCCAATGAGTCCGCTACCAGCTGCCTGTGCACGTAATGTTCGTATAGTTTGCAAAGTTCTATCATAAGGGGCAGAAGGGCGGCTGTCTTCTGATGGTAGTATCATAGTGTAATTATACAATAAATATATTTTTGGGTAATATAGCGTAGCTAGTTCTATTCATGAGTTATGGTGACGTTGTAGACTACGACTTCGCCATAGTTATCGGCGTTGCAAAGATCGGGCGAGATTTCTCTTGTGCAGTTAGATTGGGTATAGGCGCCGGCTTTAAAATATGCACCTGAATATTTTTTTGACAGAGTATATATTGGGTCGGGATTATTGTTGTAATATATTTTTGTTTCCTCTCCCATAACAGCCATTTTTATGGTAAATTTTTTACCAAGTGTATAGTTGGAGTCAAGTGTATAGACATTGTCGCCATCGACATTTACATAAAGCTTTGGATACTCAAGTCGGATAACGAGTACGTCATCGCTATCATCATGTATTTGTCCGGCAACGACATGCCGTTTGTGTTTTGGTACTGCGGTTATAGCTTCCTCAAGAGTCATAGTATGTATTCCTAAAGTAGAAGACCAGTTTGCTTTTTCTTTCCCATCTTTGACCATTTCTCTCAGTTCGGACCTGGGGTAACTTGAACCACTGGTAGTGACTCCATTGACAGGTGCTCGAAAACGTATCCCATTCCCTTCTTTGTTTACCATAAACCACGGGTCGATGCCATATGTTGCAAGTTCAGGTTGTTTGACCTCTGTCGGATGTTTTAAAAAGCCAATAGGAAGAGTGAGCTTCCAGTTCGTAAGGTCAAATACTTTTGCCGGGTAAGGGGGTTTGGTGGAAGGCTTGGACTGGAGAGTAAGGGAATTGATAGGATCGGCGTCAGGCTGAGCCATATAAAGAACTACAATTGTTCCCAACATGATAATAAATAACAAGGCTATGCCGATGGTAAGTATATGAGGCTTCATTTGCCTATTATACTCGAGTTAGGTAAGAAGAATGTGAGAATTCTCTATATCCATGCGAATACGAACCCATTCATTCTGCAAGTTCTGGAGAATTAATTTATTTTTTTTCATAAATTCTTTTTGAAAAAAGAGTAATACCTTGATTGGCGCCTTCATAAGGAATGAACGTTATTCATAATTTGCTATTTGAGTTAAAAAAACTACCAATCTACTCGCTAATTTTAGATGCTATAATATTTATATGATACATAATCAAAGTAGTCAAAAATTAGTTGATGATGTCATAGCTGTGCTTAAGACATATGATATAAAGAAGGCTTCTCTTTTCGGTTCATATGTAAGAGGCGAAAATGGAAAAGATAGCGATCTGGATATTTTAGTTGAACTTCCTAAGGGAAATAGTCTATTGGACTTGGTGAGACTGGAGAGAAAGCTGGAAGAAGCATTAGGTAAAAAAGTAGATGTAGTAACCTATAAATCCGTAAATCCGCTTCTTAAAGAGTATATTCGGGAGCAGTATCGTATCTTATGAAAAAAGATCCAAAAGTCTTTATAAAACATATCCTAGAAAGTATTGTGGTAATCGAAGAATATACAAAAGGTCTTTCGGAAATTGAATTTTTTATCATCGATTTATGAAAGCAGATAGTTCTGAAGTAAAAGTGGTCAATATTGCCAATAAATTATCTCTCTTCAATGAATGTTGGAATCCGAAAATTGTCGGATAACTCAACGATCATAAAGTACAGGTAGTCAAACTCAAAGGTGAATTTGTCTGGCATCATCATGAAAATGAAGATGAATTATTTCTCGTTATCAAAGGTAAACTTATTATTCATTTTAGAGATCGGGATGTGGAAGTAGGCGAGGGAGAATTTGTGATTATTCCACATCTTATAGAACATAAACCAGAAGCAAAGGAAGAAGTACACATTATTCTTATAGAACCGAAAAATACTCTCAATACGGGTAATGTAACGGACTCCAAACTCGCAGCCAAAAATCAGGATAAGATTTAATGTAAAGACTACTTAAGTTTTACCTCAACACGTTTATCAACATACTGACCATTTATATACTCACCTTCTGTTAAATTGTAATCTAGGAATTTAACATGTTGCTAATATAGTAGCACGGAGGGCGGCGAAATTTTCGGGCTCTGTTCTCATATGTCCCGCGTTCGTAAACTGTAGATTGAGGTTTTTTCCATACGCTTGGGCTAAATCATAAGCCGCGATAGGAGGAGTACAGAAATCAAATCTACCTTGTATAACTGAGCAGGGAATATGTTTTATTTTGTGAATAGTATCCAGAATATAATTTTCCGGAACAAAACATTTATTAAGAAAATAATGGGTTTCAAACAGCGCAACCGATGTATTATCTTCTTCCATCACGTCTGCTTCAAACCTTCGGAGATCATAGTCGATAGAACAAAGAGTATATTCCCATAGTGTCCATTCGTCTGCATGAAGCTTGGCTACCTTTGGGTCTTTTGATCGAATCATCCCGGCATAATACTTCATAATCGAGTCGCCGTTTTTCCTATGCTCTTTCGGAACTAGTGCAATAAACCTTGACCAGGCTTCAGGAAAGGTGTGGCGAGGATATCCTTCATTGACATAATCTGTTTCAAACTGTCGGATGAGATAGACTCCCCACATGATAAGTCTTTTGACTCTTTCGGGATGAGAGATCGTGTACAACAAACTCAACGTTGAACCCCATGAACCACCAATGACATTCATATTTTCAATGCCCAAGTGTGTACGGAGTTTTTCGATATCTCGTATAAGATGCTGACTCGTATTATTTTCAGTCTTTGCATAGGGGGTGCTTTGTCCGCAACCCCGTTGGTCATGAAAAATGACTCGGTGTTTAGTCGGATCAAAAAGAAGCTTACTTGAGTCGGAAAAATGACCTCCTGGACCTCCATGGAGATAAAAACTAGGCGATGCTTTGGGATTCCCCCAGTCTTCAAAATAAATCTTATGTCCATCTCCCACATCCAAGTGGCCACGGTTATTGATGTGACGATCCATATGGCTCATTATACCAAGAAGAATTATGAAGTCACATAGCTCCCAATCTTACTTTCACTTTTTTTGCGATATCTGCAAGTGTCCAGTCAGTTTTGACTAAATATTCAATCACTCCAGCGTCTGTTGCTTCCTTACTTTTTTCCGACGTACTTAAGTTTGTTAAGAGAATCACCTGAGCGTTTTTTCCCCACGCATCTTGTCGCAGATGTTTTAACATCTCTATGTTTATTTTTTCAAAGAATTTTTTTTCCCGTGGAACAAACAGATCTAGTAGGCTTGACATCTAGCTATTATAGCACTAAAAATTTCTCCCGTTCACCTTATATTTGATCTAAAGTTCGGTGTCTCTGAAAATGATTGCACAGAGTTATTTTTAGTTGTATAGTGATACGTAGCATTTCATTTGTATCTGTAGTATGAAAAAAGGCATATATCTAGCATTGTTAGCGGCAATCATCTCCGGATTTTCGATTTTCTTCAATAAATTTGCAGTTGATATAGTCAAACCTCCTTTAGTAT
>JAUSJK010000046.1 GCA_030647255.1 bacterium | reverse complement strand
CCAAGTAATTCGTAAAGCGTTTATCTTGTTTTGGATAGAAATCGACGGGAAAGTGATAGCCTGTATCAGGAATGGACTGAGCAAGAGATTTAAGAAACGTCAAATAATGATGATCGTGAACTTTTTCAAGTACTTCTATATTTTCATAAAGTGGTGAAATAATTTTTCCTATCTGTTCTTTTTTTATTTCTCGGATGATATATTCTGCACGACTGGGTTTTTCGGGATGCTCTTCAAGACCCATATGGCCGAGCGCATGTGGAGGATCATGACGGACATGAGAGGAATTGTAGACAACGGTAAGATCGGACATATCTACTCTATATATACTAACTTGAGATCTCTAATCGTGTTGACGTTTGTAAATACCATTCCCAAGCGTTCAAGGCCGATTGCGATGCCGGCACACGCAGGCATATGGAGAAGCACATCGACAAATTCTTTATCTGCTTTATATGAAATCTTGCCCATTTTTTTCCGTAGCTCTATTTCTGTGTCCATCCGTTTTTCCTCATCTTTTCTATTCGTAGTTTTTGTAGACGCGTTGCCGCAGTTCCCCAGTTCGATCCCTTCGATGTAAAATTCCAGTCGTTCTACCACACCTTTTTTTGTATCGAGTTGTGCCGTGGCGGCAAGCTGTGGAGGATATTCGTAGATAATTGTCGGAAAACCATTTACTCCAAGATAAGGTTCGACATCCTGAGTATAGATCTGTGACCATAGGTCGACATATGAAAATCCATCGACGACATATCCTTTTTGTTTTGCGTCATGAAGGAATCGTTCTTCATCAAGTACATTTGATATTCCAGCATATTGGTCAAATGCTTCGGTGACAGTTATCTTTTCCCATTTAGCAAAAGATACTTTTTTGTTTTGATAGGTAATTTCATTTTTGCCGTAAAGTGTCTGAGCAATGGATCGCATCATTTCAAGTGTATCTTTGGCAATATCCATGTAGTCAGCCTTTACTTTATAAAACTCAAGAAGAGTAAACTCGGATGCATGTCGCGATGAGAAAGGCTCACTATTACGAAACGATTTGGTCATGGCGTAACAGTTGCCTATCCCTTTGGCAATGAGACGTTTTAAAAAAAGTTCAGGAGAAGGAGTCAGATATAATTTCTCTTTTTTATTCGAAAAATAAAACTCTGTCTCAAACACTTCGAGGTACGACTCAGGGATGAGGCTCGGAGAAAGAACGGGTACATCAACCTGCGTATAGCCTTTCTTTTCCATAAAAATATGTATTTTTCGACATATGCGGAGATATTTATGATGAGCCTCTTTATTATGAATATCAGTTTTGATCTGCATAGAAGAGGGATTTTTAGGCCACATCCGATAATAACTTGATCGGGCCGTATCCTTCCCGCTTAGCGGGACGGACGAGCCCTTAGTAGTCTTTCATTTGAAAGCTCGCCGTGGTGACCTCTGTTATAGATATGACAAAGCAGTCCATACATCCATGCACCCATTGGCTTCGATAATAGATCTCTGTTTTTTTAGAAGATACAATGTCTTTTTTACAAAAAGGACAATGATAAGTGATAAATTTTTTCTTAGTAAGTTTGCTCATTTGTGGTGTAGATCTTACAGCGTTAAGTATAGTCTTCTATTCTCCGGTATACAACCGCAGATGTTTATTTATGAGTTAATTTTCATCGAATTCTTTCTCCATTATTTTTAAAATGAAATATACGCTTGATTTTTATCCTATATAATCATAAAATATACTCCTTATATAAAAATTTACTACTATAGTATGAAAAATCCTAAAGTGTGTATCGTTGGACCTGGAGTGGTAGGACTGGCTACAGGCAGATCTTTTCTCGCGAAAGGTTTAGAAGTTGCCTTTTTCGGCAGGACTGAATCTGCGGTGGTTAAACTAAAAAATGAGGGATTTAAAGCGTACGAAAGAAAAGATGTCTTAAACGGCGCATTTGATTTTGATATCACCTTTTTGACTGTACCAACTCCTACCATCAACGCAAAAATAAATCTTGATGCGATGGAATTGGCCGCAATCGACCTGGGTAAGCGCATTCGCTTCACTAAAAAATATCATCTTGTCGTAGTCAAGAGCACAGTTCCCCCAGGCACGACAGAAGAACTTGTGATAAAGACAGTAGAAGAATATTCAGGTAAAAAAATCGGCAAAGATTTTGGCGCATGTATGAATCCGGAATATTTAAGAGAAGAAACAGCTTATGATGATGCGCTTAATCCATGGGTCATAGCCATAGGAGAATATGATAAAAAATCAGGTGACTTATTATACGATGCATATGAGAGCTTTAACTCTCCTCTATTCCGTTGTTCGATAAGGGAAGCTGAGATGCAAAAATACGTTCACAACCTTTATAACGCAGCCAAAATTTCATTCTTTAATGAAATGAGAGAGATCGCCAAGGCTTCGGGTATAGATAGTGAAAGAGTATTTAATATTACTTCACTTAGCGCAGAAGGCATGTGGAATCCTAAATACGGAATCAAAGATCGCGGACCTTTTTCAGGAAGCTGTCTTCCTAAAGATACACAGGCATTTTTGAGATGGTCAGAACAGAAAGGGTATAACGCTGATTTGCTCAAGACAGTAATTGATGTCAACGATAAACATAAGGAACGACTGGGAATAAAAACTGATTCACACGCAATAGTTGCCAGATTATAACCCCAGTTCATATCTAGCCAATGAATGATATAGTCTTTTATCTACAACAGTACGTCGATATTCATCCTTTTATTCTTCCTTTAGGGTTAATTGGAATCTGGCGTTGGGCGAGCTGGACACTCAAAGAAATAGTTGCTCTCAACTACAAACCAAAAACAAATTCCTACAAAGCCAATGTCTCTATTGTGACCCCTGTCTATAACGAAAATCCGGTTATTTTTTCTCTGGCTCTTGAATCGTGGAAAAAAAATAATCCTCAAGAAATTATTGCTGTAATTGACTACACAGATAAGCCATGTATTGAGATATTCAAATGTTTTGCCGCATCAAATAAAAAAGCTCATCTAATTGTGACGAAAATACCCGGAAAAAGACCCGCACTCGCTGATGGTATAAAAAAAGCGAAAAGCGAGATAGTCGCACTTGTCGATAGTGATACGTTGTGGGCAGATGACGTAATCAAAAATGGTCTCCCACCATTTATCGATCCGAAGATGGCGGGTGTGGCAACATATCAGAATGTTCTTGATCCAAAGACAATGGCGCAGAAGATTTTTGATACTCAACTGGATCTTCGATACTGCGATGATTATCCCTTTTTGGCAGTGGCGGGTGATGCATTGGTCTGTCTTTCTGGAAGAACAGCTTTTTATCGAAGAAAAGTAATCTTGCCTATGCTTCCAGATCTCGTAAACGAAACATTTTTGGGAAAGCCTGTGATCAGTGGAGATGATAAAAGACTTACTTACTTGGTGCTTGCTGCCGGATGGAAAACAGCCTATCAAAATAATTCTCAAGTCTATACGCCAGGAATGGCTGATCTGGGAAGCTACCTAAATCAACGACTTCGCTGGACTCGCAATGCGTTAAGAGCAGATTTACGAGCTATAAAGGAAGGATGGACATGGAAACATCCGGGTCTTGCTTTCTTTCAGGTAGATAAATTATTTCAAGCATTGGCAGTTATTTTTAGCCCTATTTACTTTTTTATTTCTATCGTGACAGGTCTTTGGCCAATAGCAATTATTATCGCAATTTGGTGGTGTGTTAGCCGAAGTATCAAGTTGGCTCCTCATCTTAAAAGAAGACCGCAAGACGTCACTCTTTTACCTGCGTTTATACTCTACTCTTTTTTGACCGGAGTCGTCAAAATATATGCATTTTTTACGTTAAATACTCAGGGGTGGATTACTCGATGGGATAGCGCGCGTTTATCTAACCTGAAATTTATCGGCAGGCTTCCCGGGTATCTCGCGACAGCACTCGCAATCATCATATTAACAGCAGGAGTATATCTATATAAGGATTATTCGTATTTTAAACCTCGACGTGTGCAAGCACAGCTTATTGCTTCAACTCTTCCCTATGCGAAAGTATCTTCGGAAAAAGAAGCCTCTTCTCCGCAATCAGCGAATGGTTTTGAAAAGAAACTTCTGTCTTCTCGGTATATAGTTCAACCAGGGGACTCTATGGCGAGTATTGCTCAAAAATTTGACATCAATGTAGACAACTTACTCGCCTCCAATATAAGCTGGCTTACCAATTGGAATCGTATCGAAGCGGGAACGATCTTGACTATTCCTGGAAAAGATGTGACATTTACCTCGACTGGTAATTTTAATTATCAGCGTATTTATCCTGATGTACGGCGCATTGAATACGAGGAGTCAACGAACACGATCCATGTGTATGGTCGAGGAATAAGTATTACCTTGGCAGATATGCAGGTAAGCGTTCCTGATAAACTCAAAGAAGTTGCACCAAAAGAATGGTATCTGACGGCCAATATATTTCTTCATTCAGGTGTTACTCTGACACTTGATAATAATGAAGTGAATTGGTTAAAGCTGGAAAGTAATAAGAATAAATTTACAAATTTGTATGCCTATAACTCTTCTCTCCAATTTCATAATGTAAAAATTACTTCATGGGACGAAACCACTCATGATTATGATAAAAATATGAAAGATGGAAGAAGTTATATACTGGTAAAGGACGGATCACGAATGGATATATATAACTCAGAACTCGCCTATCTTGGTTATCCTCGAACTCCAGAACTGACGGTTTCTCCTTACGGTGTGTCATGGAGAATGAGTAATGGTAAACGCGGAACGGTTCTTTTAACGGGAGAGATTATAGAAAGTAAATTCCATGATAATTATTTCGGAGCCTATACGTTCGGTGCAACAGGGATGCTCTGGAAGAAAAATGAGTTTTATAGCAATGTCAGGTACGGTCTTGATCCCCATGATGACTCAAATGGATTCTTAGTCGAAGAAAATATTGCTCATGATAACGGGGCTCACGGAATCATTTTTTCCAAACGCTGTATGTATAATACCATCAGAAATAATCTTTCATATAACAACAAACTGCACGGTATCATGCTTCATGAAAAATCTGATGAGAATCTGATTGAAGGAAATACTCTATATGGAGATACGGATGGTGTGGCGCTGTGGCATTCAAGCAACAATACAGTTCGTAATAATACTATTCGAGATAATAAAAACGGAGTCCGTGCCAATGCAGGATCCATCCAT
>JAUSJK010000042.1 GCA_030647255.1 bacterium | reverse complement strand
GAACGCGGCTTATGACAAGTATATTGGGATTGAGTTTTTTGGCGTTGAGAATGATAGCCTCCTGAGAATAACGTTCCGGCACAACGGACACAAGCACTGCCGCATGTTCCGTCTCGACATAGTCGAGTATATCTACATCTGTTGGGTCACCATAAATGATATTGACGCCTTCTTTTTTGGCTTTTTCGACAGTGAAAAAGTTATAATCGATAGCAATAAATGGAATATTGGCAAGCATCAGTGCTCGCCCGAGGTACGCTCCGATTCTGCCGTACCCGCAAATGACCACGTGATCCCGAAGTTGGATTTCATCGAGAGAAGTATGATGAAAATCGAGTCCGTGCTGAATAAACATATCAATACCGGGAATATACTTTTTAAAAAATCTACGGATAAGCATATAGATTCCCTCTTTCCGTTCTATGAGAATCGGAGACATCACAAGCGTTATAAGTACAGAAGTGATGACCAAAAGATACTGTTCTTCCGTAAAAAGTCTGTTCATATACCCAATCGACAAGAGTATAAACGCACTTTCGCTCACCTGGAATAAAAAGACGGCGAGGGAAAACGCCAGCCGTGAGTTCAGTTTGAGATATATGAAAATAAATAAGAGGACTATTGCTTTTACCCCAATCAGAAATAATGAAAACAAAAGTATATGAGGAAGCAGAGGTATAACGTGAGCAAGATTGATATGTGTTCCAATGTAGACAAAAAACACTATGGCCATAAGATCCCGTAAGGGTCTGACCTGGGAAAAAATATGATAATGTTCAAGTGTCTGGGATACGAGTACTCCGGCGACGAACATACTGACAAGCATGGGCACTTGGAAAAGTGATGTCACATATCCGACAAAAAAAATAAAAAGGATGATAAAGAGGTTGAGAAGTTCTCGAGAACTGCGGGCTACTCTATTGAACACAAT
The DNA here is from genome assembly GCA_030647255.1 of bacterium. Classification (GTDB taxonomy): domain Bacteria; phylum Patescibacteriota; class Microgenomatia; order UBA1406; family GWC2-37-13; genus JAUSJK01. The sequence continues at coordinate 9,709 of JAUSJK010000042.1, read as the reverse complement.
CGGGATCATTTTTTTGCCGAAATAATACATCGAAAACAGGATTATAGCCGCTTCAAATGTCCCCTTCAGAATGTTTAAAAAAATCTCCTGCCCTGATTGTGAAGGCGAATTAAAAAAGGTGAAGATAATAATGAACGGTATAAACGCCAAATCCTGAAACATAAGTATGCCCATCGCCAGCTCCCCCACAAATGATGATTCCTCTCCCCTCTCCTGGATAATCTTGGCTACAAGCGTGGTCGACGATGAGACTACCGCAATACCGATAAGAGACGATTGAATGAGAGTGAAACCAAAAAGCATTGTTCCCATCGTCACAATTCCCAACGTAAACACAATCTGAAATAAACCTCCCAGGATTATAAATTTCTTAAGCACGACAAGTTTTTCGAAGTTCACTTCCAGTCCTACGGTAAAAAGAAGCAGAATGATGCCAAAATTAGCAAACTGAGTAATGACGTCGGATGAAACAAGGTTAGGAAAAACATTACCAATAACTATTCCTCCGACAATGTATCCAATAATCGCCGGAATACGAAACTTACGAAATACAAATCCAAAAAGGAAAGGGATAAAAAGGAAGAGAAAGAAATTAAAAAAAAGAGCACCGCTTTCACCCATATCTATCTACTATAGCAACATCCCGACTCATTTTCTAGCCATTGAAAATGCTACCTTGGCAATATGGATAAAAAAATCAACTTTATTCTTTTAATTGAGCTATTGAGTCTGTCAAGATTCCAGGGATTTTTTCTCTAATTTTTTCCTTGTCTCTAAAATTACTAATGACTTTCTGAATTACTGCTACATATTCCTTAGCATCAGAATCAAGCTGATCTCTAAGTGCGGGAGATAATCTTTCATAAGCGCCTTCTGCTTTTAATTTTCTCTCTATATCCCTTAATAAATCTTCATCATATATATTAATTGGAAAATCACTACTGAAGTAAGGAAAACTAACATGTTGATTATAAAGAAACTGTAATAACTTTTTTATAACGAATACTTTTCCCAACTCCTCTGATGGAAAAACATAATTTTGTTCCTTTCGGAACTTAGCGTCTCTCATCTCATCTTGACTAACATAGAAACCCAATCTGCTAGATAAAAATTTCTCTGCCTGGAAGGGAGAAGAAGGTAAATGATTATCTTTCAGTAGTGTAGGCAGACACGCTCTCACAATAATATCTTCAAGGATAGGAACCAAAAAAGAATTACCACCGGCTATTTGATCTTTTAACGCTTCGTATAATATAGGCTCACCACTTTTTAATTTACCTATTTTTTCTTTATCATATTTAAAGAGGCTAAATATCTTTTTTTTTGGATTATAATCCATTCCAAATGTATGAAGTAATTGATAATACATCTCTATCTCTTCTAATCTTTTTGGATCGTGAGGCATATCCATTGACTGAATTCGAGTAAAAATTTGTGATACTACGCTTTTTTTTTCTGCCTCACTCAAGAGTTTAAAATCCTTCCAAGGAAAGTTTTTTGTAGAGGAAAATACCTTATTTACCACTTCTTGTGGCGTAGTCAGCCTAGATACTCCTTTCCACTTCCCTCTTATTCGATATTTGGCAAGGAGCATGTACTCCTCACTCTCATCTAATAACTCATCTGCTATATTTTTACCTTCTTCAACTACTTCCTTTGTTAAATGATAAAGATACTCACGACCCATGACCTCATCGTATCCTAGCTCCTCAAATATTTTTTTCAATATTGTCTCATTTTGTAGAATAAAAAAATAACTAAAGAGTCTATTTTTTAATTCTCTATCCCCTCCACCTTGCTTTCTTTCTTCCGTAGCTAACTCTTTCATCTGTCGTAAAAAATGTTTTACTTCGTCTATGGTCACGACTGGATCTCTCAATTCTCGACTCGTTATATTAGGAGAAATATTAGTAAGAAGATTTATCACAAGGGCTCTCTTATAGGGCCCTCTTGCATGATCTTGTACTGGTCTTTCCTTATCTTTAAATATTCCATGGAGAGCGAGTATATTCTGCATAATATTTCTGGCGTCATCAAGTTGAGCTTCAAGACTTACACCTTTTTTTTTATCCTGACAGAGCTGATGGAAAAAAATTTCTTCGGCAGGGAGATTTACTTCTTGTGCTTCTAAGATCATTTTCTGGTCAAAAGTATGCAGTTCAAGCAAGGGATCAACGAAAGAAGGGAGGTACTTAGTCGTATCTCTTGCTAGAATTAACGATCTCTGAAGATCTTGTTGAAAAGCTACAAATTTATTATAGATTCTTTTTTGCTCCATGAGACCTCTCTTGAGCATCTCTTGGATTAATACTTCGTCTTGTAACAGAAATGTTGTACCTTCGAATGCTTCTCCACTTTCTTCCATCTCGCTAAACATCCTCATCTGTTTGAAAGGATCTTCCGACATTGGTTCAATATGCCAAAGAATTTCATTTTGTTCATTTAATGAATAGACCCTACTTCTATCCTGTGCTACCGGAATAACTATAGGATTTTTAACAATTTGTTCCTTCAGTTCATTGTATCCCCTCTCGATAGCATCTCCTAGGATCGGTAATTTTCTTCGAGTTTCTTCTGTCCATTTTTCACGTGGTATTTTTTGCTTCGTAAATTCAAATACGAGATATTTATTGAAGGTATTTTTTACTAAAAAGATGGTCTGCTCCGTAGGAGTTTCTTCAAATATTGAAAGGCTGACATCTTCAGGTTGACCCATATAAATCCTGTTGATAATTTTTTATGTATCATGTAAAATGACCAAATATAAATTATACTATAAGTTATAAAATATATGACAATAGAAGATCTAAGGATCACCACAACTTATACATCTAATGATCTACAAAGACTCGCTACACAAAATAGTGGAATTCTTCCTCCAGATGTTGCTAAAGACGTCGTGCCTGCTATTTTACTCGGTAATCCATTTTCTAGAGTGAATCAAGATCTTTTAACGCTTGCTTTAGTAGGAACTGGCAGTAGTAGAAACGAACAAGATATCGTTCAAAGATTACAAACTATTATCCCTGCAGTTGCGGAAACTGGGAAAAAAAGATGGAATGTTATTTTGGCTGTAGCAGATATTAGTGAATCTGCACCATCAGGCAACTTAGCTGAGACATATCCTCAGTTAACTGCTATGAGTGATCGCGATACTACCAGATTATTAAATCCCCAGAATGAAGTTGACACCGCATATCCTCGTATTCAACTAAGAATGCAAAGTATGGAAGAAAATCTAGAAAGACTCGCAGCAAGAAGACCAAATTTAAAATTACCTGAATTATCACAGAGTATGGTTTTGATAGGAGTACTTGAGGACTTAGCTCATCGACAAATAACTCCTATTCATTTAGCTCAAAATCCGCATTTAAGAGAAACCATTGCGGAAGCATTAGAGCTAGCAGCCAACATAAATGAATCTGTTATAGATCGTTTAGGAGTAAGCACGGAGGAAGCCGGGCGAATACAAACCTTAGTCACCAAGCTAGGAGTACAACGTCAAATAGCTTATTCTATAAAACCCATATCTTTAGATGATCCATTACTGGGAGAGGTTGGTCTGGTTAAAGCACTTCAAAGACTGGCAGCATCTACTGATGAGATTGGCCTTTCTCCCGCACATAAAAAGTACATAAAGGATTATATTTTAACCAATATCGAGGTACTACGAACGGCGTTTCCCGATCGTATTGCAGATATAAATGCATTTTTAGGAAAGCAGGTAGGGCATAAACTAGATTATTGGAAGGTACCACCAGGATTCCCTTATTGGGATATAGACCGAGCAAATAATCCAGAATGATTTCTTTCTGATCTTTACTTCCTCAACTTCCCTTCACATTCTACGCAGAAGCGGGCTTCGGGGATGAGCTCGAGTCGTGGAAGCGGTATCTGCATACTACACTTTTCACAGTAACCGTATTTTCCCTTATTGACTTTTTGTAGGGCTATTTCTATATCTTCTACTCTTTTACTAAGATCGGCAATCTCCGCCTCGATCGTGTCGTGTCCGACCTGCTCACGCACATCCGTATCTACTGCCGCGTTGTCTGAAACGTGCTCCGGATCACCAAACGGGTCACCTTTCTTAAGCAGGGATATCTGTCTCACTGTCTTGTCCTTCTCCTGTTTTAACTTGTTTTCCCGATCCTTTATGAACTGACTTGTAAGTGCCTTTGCCATATTTAGATAATAAATTGATAAAACTTCCTAATCCGGAAGTAAATAAGCTCCTAAAATAGTATAGAAAGTAAAAACTAAAAGTCAAGAGGATAATCAATGAAACCATTCTGTTGAAACTTTGGTTCAAGACCATCACGTGATATGACTTGATGGGGTCAAAAAGAAAATATACCAGTGCCAGATACCAGAAAAAAAACTGAAACAAGAAACCTTTTTTATACTTATCCCTACGGATGGCAAACATGATTTTATAACTTATAAACGCCCCCAAGAAAAAAAGTATTCCTTCATAAAGAGGTGTCAGGTGTCTAAATCCGTCAAATCCGACATATTTCAGAGCTATTGGAAACTTTGTTTTTGTGCCCACTTCCGTACCGGCAAAGAATGCGCCAATCTTAGAGATACCGAGAGCGACAAAAAGAGGAGTGACCAGATAGTCAATAATCTCATTGAATTTTATTTTTTTGAACGAAAAATATATACCTAAAAATAACATACCTCCGGCAATACAACCATAAAAAGAAAAGCCGGGATATCCGTTTATCAAAATAAATTTGAGAATATCAAATCCAAACGACGACCAATTGAGAAGCACATATACCAGACGACCCACAAACATGCCTCCTATGAGAGAGACTATCATCGAATCAAATATGTCTTCCTCTTTGTACTGAGTCAACCTGACGTTTCTCCATAGAAGAAATGCTCCCCAGAAAAGGGAAAGTACGAGAAACACTCCAAATGTATAGATTTTGATGACTTTGAGGTCAAGTAATACAGGCAACATGAAATAATTTTCAATTTTTAATTCTCAATTTTCAAATGTTTCTTCCGTCATTCTGGCTAGTCCTGAGCGAAGCCGAAGGGCTTGTCCAGAATCGTAGTTAATTAATTCACAACGATCCTGGATGCGTCCCGAAGTAACATCGGGACTTACCAGGATGACGATAGACTACTTTGTAGATAGTATAACAAAATCTATCATTCTTCTGCTACAATCGAAGTCTAGAATATGAAAAAGATATACCTACTCATGCTTCTCGCTTTCTTTCTTCGAATATACGGTATTAACTGGGATCAGGGATTTCACCTTCATCCTGATGAGCGGATGCTCATCATGGTTGCTGACCGAATACATTTTTTTACCAATCTTAATCCCGACTTTTTCAACTACGGTTCACTTCCCATCTATCTCCTCAAAGGGGGCGCCCAGCTTTTTGATACGATCTTTCGTACCCATTTTCAAGGCTACGACGGACTCCTCATCCTGGGACGACTTCTCTCGGCTTTCTTTGACGTTGTGACAGCCTATTTTGTCTACAAAATAGCCCAACTGCTTTTTCGTAAAGAAAAAGTTTCCTTTCTGGCCATGTTTTTATATACTATCTCTTTTTTTCCTATCCAAAACGCTCATTTCTTCGTCGTCGATGTGTTCTTGACCTGTTTTACTACGGTACTTCTCTACCTTTTGCTCCAATATCTTCATGACCACGAAAACAATAGACAAAGAAAGATTCAAATCGTAAAAATCGCACTTATTTTCGCCGCCATGATGGCCACCAAGGTCACCTCTCTCATATTTTACCCAATGATCCTTCTCATTTTTCTTATACCATTTCTCTTTACTAAAGAAAAAACAATGAAGCAATTGAGCAATCTAGCAATGAAAGTTATAACATTTCATACCTTATGTTTTATTTTCTATTTCCTCTTCATGCCTTATGGAGTCCTTGAGGTAGGTACATTTATAAAAGACGTGACCCAACAGATGAAGATGAACTCTGATCCATATATATTTCCTTATACTCTCCAGTATGTCGGAACTCTCCCCTACTTTTACTATCTTAAAAATATTTTCTTGTGGGGACTGGGACCAATAATTAGTTTACTAAGCTTATTTGGAATACTTGCGATATTTTCGTCATTCTGGAGACGGCGCCAGAATACGCATTTAATTAAAAACGATTCTGGACAAGCCCTTCGGCTTCGCTCAGGACTAGCCAGAATGACGATTGTTTTATGTTTCATGTTCTATGCCTTATATTTCCTCGTTATCGGCAAGTCCGCCGTCAAGTTCATGAGATACATACTCCCCCTTTACCCGTTCTTTGCTGTTATGGCGGGATACGGACTATATAATATTCAACTTTCAACATTAAACATTAAACAAAGCAAAACTATTTCCTTCGCTTTTATTATTCTGACTCTTTTGTGGACATATATGTTCATGAATATCTATGCTCATCCTCATCCCCGTATCACTGCCAGCGAATGGATGGTTAAAAATATACCAGCAGGTTCATCCCTCGGAGTCGAACACTGGGATGACAGACTGCCTCTTTTTGGAGGTGAAAGATATAATTTTGTCGAGTTCCCTTTATATGAAAGACCCGATGATGAAACGAAATGGGCTATGATGAAAGCCAAAATACAACAGACTGATTATATTGTGCTCGCCTCTAACAGACTCTATGTGCCTCTCCCTAAACTCCAAGACTGTAGTAAATATAAAAGCTGTTATCCCATGGTAACCGAATATTACAAGGAATTATTTAACGGACAACTGGGATTTGCGAAAGTGGCCGAGTTTGCGACATATCCGGAACTAAGTCTTTTCGGTATCACTTTTCGTCTTGATGATCAGACAGCAGATGAATCTTTCACCGTCTACGACCATCCCAAAGTAATCATCTTCAAAAAAATATGAAAGTTTTAAGAACCTTCGTTACGCACGATTTTTTAATCTGTCTTTTCCTCACCGTCCTCGCCGCCATTCCTCGACTCGTTTCTCTCGATACCATACCGTTGGGTTTTCACGGTGACGAAGCCTGGACTGGACTTGACGCTCTTCAAATCCTTTCTCACGGTTTGATCAGCCCTTACGTTGGGAGTGCTACAGGCCAACCTACCGGGCCACTCTATCTGACCGCCATAATAATTAAGATATTTGGGCCAACTATTTTTAGTGTGCGCCTATCCATGGCCATCTTTGGCATCGTCACGGTAAGTGTTTTTTATATACTTGCGCGGTTATTTTTTAATAAATCCGTATCATTCATCCTCACCCTTGCATTTGGCTTTTCTCTTTTTCACCTCCATTTTTCCCGACTGGGTTTCATGGTTATCGCTTCTCCCCTTTTTACAGAACTAACGATACTTTTTCTTTACCTCTATGAAAAAAAGAAACACCTCTTGTATTTTTTTTCTTCAGCAGTGGCTCTCGGCACCGGAATGTATAGCTATAATACATTCATCCTTTTTGTTGGAATCGTGCTTGCTTATGTCGTTGCCAAAAGTTTTACTTCTTCGGAGAGAATATATCGACCTACATACTTAATCATGTATATCTCTGTTTTTTTAATCATCGCTTTTCCTTTGGTAACGCTAATAGTACTAAAACCTAACTTTTATTTTGGCCACCATTACACCGTGTCCATTTTTAACTCAAACAAATACCTCGTAGCCCCTTTATGGGAAAAAATAAATATTATTCTTCAAAACTCTGCAACCAAAATATTTCATTTCATATTTGGAGGCAGACCTGATGGTGTTGACGGATACGGCGCGTATCATAATTTAAATGTCTCATATCTCGTCTTATTTTTAATAGGTATTTTAATTGTGTTACGTTCAAAAAGGGCAATTTATCTATTGATGGGAATTAGCACGATCTTGATTATTTTATTAAATTCACTAACTATCGACGGAGATTATCGACGCAATCTTCTTATTCTTCCGTTTATATTTATAATTGTCGGAATTGCCGTTCAATATATATATTCTTCCTTCCCGATAAGAAAGAAACACTTTATATTTCTTATAATGCTAGGTCTGGTAGTAATAGAGTCAATGATAAATCTGTACACTTATTTTTATAAAATGCCTTCTTACAATAATACCGAGTTTGTATTCAAACCAGATCAGGTGGAAACACTTCTTGCCGCACAAAAATTGCTCAGGACAAATGAGCCGGTATATTTTTATTCTCAGATATGGAGCTGTCAATATGAAACGGTGCGATTTCTTTATGGAAATAGACGATGCATAGATAAATCTTTAGAATTTACTTCAACGCAAGCCTGTAGTGATATTACTTCACCAAGTACCGTAGTCCTTTTGAATGGATATACGCCCTTACTATCCAACTTAAAAACACGCTACCCTCAAGGCTGGGAAAAGTTTGTATATAACAAATCAAATAGTCAAGTAGGAATAATTTTCCAGTTGTAGTTAAAGAAATTTCTTAAAAAAACCGAGTATCCCCTGTTTCCAACCGACCGTATGTGTCGTGCCCGTTTTTCTCGACTTGATCTCGTCATAGTTGTCAAGATACCATTGATAGGCTTTAATAAGAGCTTGGGAGTTGGAATACTTCGGATGCCAATGCAACGCGCGTGTTAGCTTCTCTATCGACACGTACGAATCTTTATCGGCTGTAGCATATACCCACTCATACAAGGGAGAAAGTTTGAGCCGTTCAAATATCATCAGAGCCAGTTTGACAGGTCCAGCTGGAGTAGGTAAAATAGTCGATCCTGATTTGCCATAATCAAAGACTTCTTGAAGATCGTTTTTAATGAGTCCGAACTTTTCGGCTCCTATATTAAACTCCGTATTTATTTCTTTTTCATTCTTGTGTACGAGACATAAGTACACTGCCTCAACCAGATCGTCTACATCCAAAAGCTGATAACGATTACTCCCTGATCCGATGAGAGGAATTCTTTTTCCATCTTTAATCCAATCGAAAAGGATTTCAAATACGCCGAGTCTATGAGTACCGACAAATGTTTTCGGTCGTATCACAGTGACGACGAGACCTTTTTTTCTATATTCTTGGCACAGTCCTTCCCCTTCTATTTTACTTTCACCGTAGGCGCCGACACCGACCATGAGATCAGACTCGACGATAGGATGTTTTTCTGGAACGCCATACACAGCCGTTGAAGAGATATGTACAAAACGCTTGACTTTATTTTCTAAAGAAAGGCCAAGTATATTTTTCGTTCCGTTGATATTAACATCGTATATCTCTTCTTTTGATTTTAAAGGAAGTGCTGCGGCTGCATGTACTACCACATCTATTCCTTTCATATATTTTTCCAACGCTTTCTCATCTCGCACATCTGCTTGAACAAAGGTTGAATTCTTCGGATACTCACTCGTATCAAAATCAGCAATATCTACAAGAACAAGTTCATGCTTTTTTTTGGCGAAGTAAGTTGAAAGATGAAGACCTAAGAAACCCGCTGCACCGGTGATAAGAATACGCATGAAGGTATTATATGTGTTACAATCTGAAAATGCAAAAAGATAAAGTACTCCGAGTCGGGTTTGATTTGGACGGAGTTCTCCTCTACAACCCTGCCCGAATTTTGCGGCCTATTGCTCAGTTTCTGAGACCTTTTATTTTTAAAAAAAACGGGAGAAAATTTTACTTTCCCAATACCAGGATTGAAAAAATAGTCTGGAGATTGTTACATAAGTCAAGCATGTGGATTGCCCCCGGAATGAAAGATATTTT
>JAUSJK010000071.1 GCA_030647255.1 bacterium | reverse complement strand
TAAGGAAGAAATTGAGACAAATTAAAGACTATCGTTCGGTAACAGTTTTAAATCAAGCAACGCCCCCTAGAAAAGTGTAGTTGGGTAACACTTATTTCCATGCAACTCGTTGACAATGGGGACAGGTTTACTCGTGGACACTGGGTCAAATGCTAAACACCCAACTTAAAGTAGATTGTATAAAAATCGATAGATGGAATGTCAAACCTCTTATTACTCCCGATAATATTGTTTTACAAATCACAGATCTTTGTTCCTTTGTTTCAAGAGTAAGTGGTCGAGGACCTAATTATGATTATGCAAGGCAGCAATTTGGCAATATAATTTAATTCCTTTCTATATAATATTCAAGTAATTGACTAAATACTTTTAGTGTCAGTTCAAATAGAGAGACGCCGGGGTCACCCGGTTAGCACGAAGATACTGGCTAGCTTAGGTGTTCCGGCTTCTAATTCTTCATAACTAAGATTTTATTACTGCTTGACTTTTTATTGTTTCTATTCCATAATTAGTAAAGATTATTACATTTTCTGGAATAATATGAACCAGGCACTATTTCTAGACCAAATAAAGAATACTCCCTATATCACTAAACAAAATTTAGGGTTGATTCTTGAAAAAACAGGAGATAACCTCAACTACTGGGTTAAAAAGTTAGTTAATGAAGGGACTTTTATAGTGATAAAAAACGGTCTATATATCCCTAAGTATTATTTTGATATAGTAAGTGCGGCTAACCCTCAAGAGAAAGAAGCTTATTTGATTTATCTAGCAAACACCATACGACAACCTTCCTATGTATCCTTGGAGTATGTTCTGGCTAAATATAACTTCTTAGCAGAATCTTCTTTTGCCATCACCTCAATTACGCTCAAGTCTACCAGAAGCTACACTACTGATATAGGAACATTTTACTACCAACACCTTAAAAAGGAGCTATTTTATAAGTATAAGATAGAAGCATTTAGAGATAAACAGATACGAGAAGCGAGTTTTGCCAAAGCATTGTTTGACTTTCTGTATCTTCGTTCATTTGATAGTCAAACAGAGATGAGAGACTATCTATTGTCTACCGGTCGATTGAACTGGGATATTGTCAGCAAAGCACAAAAAAGTGAGTTTGCAGAGATTATTAAGACTTCTCAGTCGCAAAAAATGCAGTCACTTTTATCTATTTTGGAGTCAGTAAACATACTATGATATTGGATAATTTAAAACAGATTTTAGAGAACAAGAAATCTCTTAGTACCCACCCTTTTTATATGCGTAATGTATTAAAGGAAGAAATACAGAATTTTATACTACAGTATATATACAATCATGCTCAGTATAAAGAACTCATATTCACCGGAGGTACCTGTTTACGCAAAGTTTATGGTTTACAGAGACTATCAGAAGATCTTGATTTTGACTATACTACACCATTAATTATTGAGAACTTTGCAGATAATATTCGTAATTATTTTATCTCAACTTTACAATACAAAGATATAGAAACGAAGATAAGTAACAATAAAAGTACTGTGTTTATTAAGTTTCCGTTTCTTCTAAAAGACCTTAATCTCGTTGAAAACCGTGGTGAAACTTCTTTGCTTTTTGTCCGTTGTGACTTCTCAAAAGAATCAATAGGGATATTTAAAACAGAAGTGAATTCTCTCTCAACGGCTGATTCTTCTTTCTTTTTAAAAAACTACGATCTCTCAACTCTTTTTGCTAATAAGATTATTGCTTTTCTAACTAGAGAATTTTTTAAAGGTAGCGATCAAACGATAGCCTTTAAAGGAAGAGATGTCTTTGACATTGTCTGGTTTATTGAACGATCAAAACGAGATAACTTTCAGCTCAAACCAAATTGGCAACGAGTAACTAAACTATTTCCTGATAAATCATCTCAAGAAATTATGACCGCAGTAGTCGAGAAAACCCAAAAAATAGAATCTTCAAAAGTGTATCAAGATCTGGCTCCCTTCATCGAGTCAGAACAAAGTATCAGGATGTTTTGTGACAACTTTGCGACCATAATCAAACAAGAAGCCCACTATTTAGCTCAGTAGTTTTTCATTATTTATTTAAAAAGCCGAAAAAAAATTACTAAGCCCTCTCAATCTTGAAGGTTGATTTCTGTGCTATAGAATATTCGAGTAATTGAGTAGATATTTTAAGCGCTAGTTCGAATAGAGAGACGCCGGGGTCACCAAGCTCAGCTTGGTGAACAGTCAGCTCAGCTGACTCACTAAGCTTTTTTATCTTCATAACAACGAAATAACTATCTTTTGTAGATTCTAGACTACAGACAAAGCAAGGAATTTTAGTTATCTTTAGTCGATGTGCTATATTTATATTTTGTTTTCCTATAAAGATAGTCAACTGTATACAGGCTATACCGATAATCTGAAATCAAGATATAAGGCACACGTGAGCGGTTTTGTAAAATCTACAAAATACAGAAGGCCTCTTCAGCTTATTTACTATGAAGGATATTCGAAAGAAACAGATGCGAGACGAAGAGAAAAGTATTTAAAAGGAGGAAACGGAAGAGGTGAGCTGAAGATTCAACTAAAAAGTATTCTAGAAGAACTGAAATATAAGAACTTGTGAACTTGCCCTGAACGAGCACAGCGAGCTGAAGGGAATCTGGTTGGGGTCACACTGAACTGAATAGAAGACAATATAATGCGGACAAACAATCAATACGTATAATACAAATATTATTTCTCGTTTTTACCAGCTCCTTGTAATCCTGCAATATCAAGCTTTTTCATACTCATCATACGCTTATATGCTCCAGGTAGTCTTATTAATTCATCTATATCCTCAGGTACAATTTGCCAACTAACACCATATTTATCTTCAAGCCAACCGCATTGTTCAAAGTCAGGATTGGCTGATAGTTTTCCCCAGTAATAATCAATTTCTTCTTTATCTTTACATTTTACCATGAGTGACGTTGTCGGACTGAAACTAAAATCATGATCCTTTCCGCCATCCATAACAGCAAACCATTGATCAAACAGTCTAAAATCAGCATAGGAAATCTTACCTTCTCTATCAGACATAACTGAGGGATAATAATTAAGGTTTTTACTTATCTCACTTTGCTTAAAGACTGAGGTATAAAACTTCATTGCATCCTCTGCTTGTCCATCTCTATCTTTTGTAAACATAAGTGAAGGTACAATTTTAGGTCTTTTATCACCTTCAGGATTGTTAAACATTAGCTGCCAAGTATACCCAAATTTATCTTGCACCCAACCATAATATTTACTAAATGGATAGCTCTTAAGCTCCATCAGCGTTTTCCCGCCATCTGATAATTTTTTCCATAATTCATTCATTTCTTCTTTTGTATCACAGGTGTAAAAAAATGATATTGATGGAGTAGGCTTAAACGTCGTATCAGCATTAATCGCAGTAAACCGATATCCACTTATTTCAAAATCAATTGTCAACACTTTTCCAGCAAAATCTTTTTGAAAGTCAGCGAGACCTTCTTCTTCAGTTTTTGGATAATGTAACGTTGCATTGATTTTGCCATCTTTAAAGACTGAAAGATAAAACTCAACAGCGTCCTCAGCTTGATGATCAAACCAAAAATTAGGAACAATTTTTTGCATATATTATTTTACTACAGTCTTATAAAAATATGATTTAAAAGATATTTAACACAATGTTTTTTTTACTTACATTCTAAGTTGATTTATGACTTATAGTATGGTATACTTCATTTCTTATGACAGATTCTGAAACAAGAAATATAGCCTCAGGAGGAGTAGACTCTTCCTTTGCACACCACAAACCTCCTACTAAAAGCCACCTTTCAGGTGCGAAAAGTATTGGACTTGCCCTAATTCTTCTAGGTAGCACAGCAATTGGATATAAGATAGGACAACAGCCTGGAGGTATAGAAGGAGTTTTAGAAACTGGCAAGAATTTACTACAAGGAGAGAACAAAGGAATACATCCTGGGAAAGATTATTCAGAAGAGCTAGCATACAGATTTTCGTACGTACCTGCTGCTATACAAGAAGCAGGCAGTTCTACAGACAGGGACTTATTTCTTACTCGAGAATTTGATGGAAGCTTCAGATTGAAAACTCATTATAATTTCAAAGATGATATTTCGATCGTGGAAAATCCAGCAGTTCTTGACATACATGGAAGAAACTTCTTAAGAGGTGACATATCTGCAGACGGAAAAACTATTATGCTGGCGTATACAATAGATAACCAAACAATGCATGCTTTTTATCACTACGAGAACGGGAAAGTGAAAGATGTAAAATTGATAGAATATGGAAATGCTACCTCAAATACATTTATGGGTCCGTACGGAACAGGCTATACGATTAGAGATGATGGAGTATTTTCTACTTTTCAGGGAAAAGCTGGAAGGAGATATGTAGATCCTTACTTTACAGATTTAGGCTTACTCGGTGATAAAATAACACAAAAGGATATATCTATAAAACCTCCTACAGAATGGAACATTGCCTTCTTAGGAAGAGATGATGTATTTGTGACAGATGGTACTATGGTTAAAACTGACGATGGCAAGCTCCATCCTACCATAGCTCTCCATAGAATTCTTGATGGAGATAAACTTATTACTAAAGTGTATAACACAGACTATTTTGGCAAAGATGTAACAAACATCAAGATAAGTGGTACTAGTATCTTGAGAGCAGATAAGAGGGATCTCGATTTTTTTATAGATTTTACAATTACATATGCTGACGGAAGTACTAAGCTACAAGGCGTACCTGCAAGTTCCTTCAGATAAAAAATCTTCCATCTACTCCTAAAGATTGAATGTAATACATATATCTCATCCTCTATAAATATTTCCACTTCTTCTTCGAGAAGCTATGCGGTAGCCATTTTCGCTTAGAACCTGAGATTGAATGACGGCAGGTAAACCTATCACAGCAGCTTCTGAATCGATATTTCCTCCTACTGACCGGGAGCCAGTAACAATAACTTGTTCTGATTGTAAAAGAGGAGTAAATACACCTCGGGGGTGTCTTGGACTGTCTCAATAATCTATTTTTCAATAGCCCATATCTTATGGATACTACTATAGACTATTCCCTTTTGTCAATAAAGATTGTATAATGAAAGGTTCCCTTTTCCTATGATAGACACAATAAAAATACGAGGAGCAAGGCAACATAATCTCCAGAATATCAACGTCGATATTCCCAAAAATAAATTTGTCGTGATTACGGGCGTCTCGGGATCGGGCAAATCATCCCTCGCTTTTGACACGATTTATGCGGAAGGACAGAGAAGATATGTCGAATCACTTTCAGCGTATGCCAGACAGTTTTTGGGAATCATGGACAAGCCGGACGTAGACCTGATCGAGGGCTTATCTCCTTCTATATCTATTGACCAAAAAACAGTCTCACACAACCCGCGTTCAACTATCGGAACCATCACCGAAATATATGACTATCTGAGAGTGTTATATGCCCACGTAGGCCATCCTCACTGTCCCAACTGCGGAAATGAAATAACGAAGATGTCCGTCGACGAAATTGTCAAGAAAATGATAGAGATGGTCGAAAAAGATATGATCAAAGATAAAATCAAACCGCACACGTTCAAAATTTTGTCTCCCATCGTCAGAGAAAGAAAAGGTGAGTTCAAAGACTTACTGGATAATATCCAAAGTAAAGGATACGCGCAAGTTCGGATCGACGGAAAGGAGATGAGCCTGGAAGATGATATTAGTCTTATTAAAACAAACAAGCATACTATCGAAGTCATCATGGATACACTCTATCTTTCTTACAAAGAGATGAAAGATGATATCTTTATGGCCAACTTTAGAACCCGGCTGGCCACAGGCGTTGAACAGAGTACCAATTTGTCCGACGGACTCATCATACTTAAGTCGATAGACGGTGAACATCTCTTTTCTGAAAAGTTTTCCTGCTCCAACTGCAATTTATCTTTGCCTGAGATTGAGCCAAGGATGTTTTCCTTCAACTCTCCTTTAGGGGCGTGTGAAAAATGTAAAGGATTAGGTACTATGTATAAAGTCGATCCAGACCTGGTTCTTAACAAGAGCTTGAGTATCAACGAGGGTGGCATCATGCCTTTTTCCAAATTTTATTTTAACGAAACCTGGTATACCCGTCTTATCAAAGAAGTAGCAAAAGAGGAGAAAATAAGTCTTGATCGGGCTATTGAACATTTTACTAAGAAAGAAGCCGATGTCCTTTTATTCGGAACAGGAGACAAAGTATATAAAGTTCCGGGAACAAATAGATATGGTAGACCCACAACTATCTACGAAAAATTTGAAGGAATCGTACGGGAACTCGAAAAACGGTATTTTGAAACATCGGGCGATTATGCTGAGTATGAGATACAAAGATACATGAGGGAGGAGATATGTGACACGTGCAAAGGTCAAAAATTAAAGCCCGAAGTACTCGCGATCACTGTCGACGAAACAAATATTTCAAAAATGTGCGAGCAGTCGGTCGACCAGATGGCCGAACACATAGAAAAAAAACTGCCTTCAGTACTTTCAGCATACGAAATGCAGATTGCGACACCAATTATCAAAGAAATCGCGACCCGACTGACATTCTTAAAAAATGTCGGACTCGCATACCTCACTATTTCTCGGGCAGCCCGGACACTTTCGGGTGGAGAGATGCAACGGATTCGTTTGGCTTCACAGATAGGTACAGGACTCACGGGAGTTTTATATGTACTCGATGAGCCCTCAATTGGTCTACACCCTAAAGACGTCTCGGCCCTTATTCATACACTCCATAATTTAAAGGATCTCGGCAATACGCTTATCGTTGTTGAACACGATCAGGAAACGATTGAATCCGCAGAGCATATCGTAGAACTCGGTCCTCATGCGGGCAAAGGTGGAGGAAAAGTAGTTTTCACCGGATCTGTCGCGGAAATGAAAAAAGATGCACATTCGCTCACGGGAATGTTTCTCAGCGGAAAACGAAAAATTGAGATGAAGAAAAGAGATATGGTTGAAACTCGTGGAAAAGTGATATTAAAAGGAGCCAATCTATATAATCTTAAAAACGTATCCGTCACTCTACCTCTCGGTAATCTTATTGCGGTGACGGGTGTATCCGGTTCGGGGAAATCGACACTTATTGGCGAAACATTGTATCCGGCTCTCAAGTATCACATCGACGGATACTACAACGAAACGATGGGGGATTTTCAAAGACTTGAAGGACACCATTATCTCGATCGGGTCTACCTTGTTGACCAGTCTCCTATCGGAAGAACCCCTCGATCAAATCCGGCGACATATGTGGGAATGTTTGACGAGATTCGGGAACTTTTTGCTATGACAGTCGAAGCCAAAGCCAGAGGATTTAAAAAAGGCAGGTTCTCTTTTAATTTAAGAGGGGGACGTTGTGAAAAGTGTCAAGGCGGAGGTGTGATCAAAATAGAGATGCAGTTTCTCCCCGATGTATATGTAATCTGTGACGTATGTGAAGGAAAAAGATATAACAAAGAAACACTCGATATAAGGTATAAAGGTAAAAGTATCTTTGAGATTCTCAAGATGACTGTCGATGAAGCAGTCGATTTTTTCCGTAATCACCCTCATATTTCCTCCCGCTTAGCTCTTCTAAAACATGTAGGGCTCGGTTATGTCGAAATGGGTCAGCCGGCACCGACTTTCTCGGGAGGAGAAGCACAACGAATGAAACTGGTGAACGAACTGGCGCGTAAAGAAACAGGAAAAACTCTCTATATTCTTGATGAACCGACAACGGGACTTCACTTTTATGATATTGAAAAACTCCTTCATGCACTCTATGAACTCGTCGAGCGCGGGAATACTGTCATAGTAATAGAACATAACTTAGATGTCATAAAAAACTGTCAATACGTGATAGATATGGGACCTGAGGGAGGAGATAAAGGAGGATATATCGTATACCAAGGAAAAATGGAAGGAATCATGAAGGAGAAAAAATCATTTACGGGAGAGTATTTGCGGAAGCACAGAGCTTAATATAATGAGAATATCAGAATATCAAGAGTACCAAGAGAAAGAACATCAGATAATCTGACCTGCCTGCCGGCAGGCAGGTAGTCTTTATCTGTTATTCTGATCTTCTTGATATCCTTGAATCGCTAGACCAATTAGATTAATTTATCCCTTCTTCTTTTTTTCTCCGAACGATATGCACGACTCCCATGATCACTGCAAATCCTATAATAAGAAATACCATCTTTATCGCTAGATCATAGTAATAAGGAATGACTGTAAAAGTGCTCTTGTATACTTCATTCCCTAGAACTCGTACTTTAAGGGAGGCGTTTACTTTCTGATTTCTTTGGGAAGAATGCAGTTCAAGAGGAATCTCCTGAAAACCATAGGGCACTATGACCGGAATCACCGTCTGAGATAAGGAAGTCTTAAGATTGGTCGCATCGATAAGTACAGGAACATTCCATAAGTAGCTGTTGCCCATATTACGAACTATAAGTTTTGTTTTATATATCGTTGTATCTGTCAAAGTGGACGGAATATTGAGATCATCTGTCCGTATTTGAAGAGTAGTGACAGGTTTATCGAACGTCGGTCGGACCGTGATATCTTTTGTATTTTCCACTTTATACATGCCGGCGGCCAAAGGATAATCGGCCCTTTTTCCGTGGATCGCAAAGGTAATATGATTGAGGTCGAAAGAGGAAAAATAGTCTATACCTGATGTATTTTCCCATGTGGGATCCAAAGAAACCCACCGACTCAAAGGCTCACTGTAGTATTCCGGCCATGAATGGAGTACGTCGGTAACGAGCGAAAGCGGTCGGAGAATTGCGTCATTGGAAAATCCATAGCCTTCCACTTCTCTTGAAAAAATGCCTTTCTCACGGGCGAGCGCAACAAATACATCGGCAAATTCTACACAGACAGCCTCGTTTGGACTCATCAAGGCTGCATCGGCACCCATTCTTTTGGGTCCTGAGTTCACTCTTTCGTAGTTATACGAAAGTTTTGACACAGTATAGTTATATACGTCTTTCACATTTTTAAGAGCGGTATAAGGAGTCATGTTCGATATTGTCCAATAGGGAGATTGTGTGAGTAAATATTTTTTTTGATGAGAAAATTCGTCAATCAGGACTTTTTGAGCTTCCGAATTGCCTTGCACCGCAAGTTCTGTTGTGCCCTCATAGGAGACATCTTTATTTTCCTTCGGACCCAGTTTATAACGACCTAAGAAGTTGCCGTCCTCATCCCGATACGCGTATTCTGGAGGTGGGCGAATAGAAGAAATATACGTTTTTTGATAAGCGGTATCAGGAGGAAAAGCAATCTCCGTATATGCCGGGGTGATTTTAGTATTTTGGAGGTGATACTGAAGTTTTAACGAATAATATTGATTGTTTCCAAATACGGCATAAATAGTTTTAGAGGTTGGGTTTTCCCAGGTGATCACGTCTCCTTCGATAGAGCTTGGCTTTGGTTTAGCGATGGAAATCTTGCGCTCTGTCGAGGCGGGAAGGTGAACTCGTACCGTATAGGATTCTTTTTCCTTATCTTCAACTGTGGGAATAATAACTTCCCAGATGTTTCCGTTGACCTGAAACAAATTGGTTTGATCAAATGAGACTTCAACCGCATTGATGGAATCACGGCCTACGTTTGGTTCACGAAAAGTCAGATTTACCTGAATATTTTTATCATCATGCACAAGATCGGGCTTGACTTCACCTATACTATCCTTCGCCGAGAGATTACGAATGTCGAAAGATTTAGGGAACGCGAGTGCAACTTGGGAAACAAACACATCTGACCGAAGATTGGTCACTTTAAGATTAAATACCGCATGAGTGGAAAGGGTTTGTCCTTCTTCGGATAAATAATAGTCGACATCATACCGCGTTTTAAAATCACTCGCAAAAGAGCGGGAAGGAAAACTCAAGAACGCTACAAGAAAAAAAAGAATCGCGATGATCGTAGACGAACGAGTGGGCATACTACACTATAACATGAAACATATATACACTATGGAACAATCTTCAGATTGTTCGTAAAAGTCAATAGTCTTCAAGTAGGTATCTGTGGTAAAATATTCGTTTATTTACACCTGGATGCCCACAGTAACTTATATGAGAAACAACCCTGAAGGTAAGTTTGCTTTATTGAGAGGAAATATACTTGGCGCAAGGAATAATGCCCCTGACCCAGTCCTACTCCATGAAGAATATATGGAAGGATTAGAACAGGTATCAACCATACCATATTATCACTATACTTTCTCTAATTCTATTGGAAATGATCGAGGTGAATATCCCGGAATATCACCTGATTATCTTGATGTATTTTATTCCAATATACAGACACAGGCTAAGATCTTTTGGGGAGCTCAGCAAAGATTATTAGATTCTGGAATAAAGCTTTCAGAGAATATTGGAACGGATCAAACAATAGATACCATGTTACAAAGGGCCCCATTAATTTTGGAAAATACCAATTCCTTGATCTATAATTTTCAGCAGATCAATCAGGCCGAGGCAAAGAAACCAAAGAACATTCAAAAAATGAAAGAGGGCCTTCAGAAAAAGGCCTTTCTTGATTTAATTGAAAGTTTAGGCTCAAAAAAACCGGAATGCTTTCGTACAATCCTAAGATGTTACATACCCCGCTGGATAACATTTCCGCTTACATTCCCCCATGGCGTTCATCCGGATGAATCTGAATATGACGAAACACATTTTCTTATTCATCCCGACGATATGAAAATAGGCAGACGCCCACTCCATATGATATTTCAGGAGGCGGAAAAAAAAGAAAAAGAAGGTAAGGATGACATAGGATATCTCCTCCGAACATACGGAATACTACAAGTTCTTACTATGGAACAGATCAATCTTGATGCCGGTGCTGAAATCCCATTTTTCACATTCATTCTGCCTTATCTTATGATTGGGAAAGACACTGGCGCGTCAAAAAAAATCTATTTTGATTATCAGAAGGCTATAAGAGGAACAATGAGAGATACTTTTTTAAGATATAATATTGAACTTGAAAGAGGAGAAAAAGGTATAGCAACGCAATTTATCAATAAGCTCGCTCTTCAATATCAAGGCCATTTTTCTGATATTTTGGCACGAGCCATCGTCAATCAGGGGAACGAGACGTATGAGCTTGACATCATTCCGTTACTTAGAAATATTCAACAGAGTTGTCCTCCCTATCTTGATCTTGATATGTTCATGGAAACTTTGAATAATATGCCAAAAAGAAGAGCGTTGATTACGCAGGAAATGACAGAGCTGGCGGAGAGACTTAATCATACACAGAGTAGCGAAAGTCTTACTGTGGAAGGGTTTATAGGCATGGTAGCGAGTATAGTAGGAAATGAAGACAGTTATAGTTTTACCGTTCCATTGGACAAGATAGGAATACGCAAAGATCGCTTCAAAGGTGACATCGAAATAGATCTTGAAAGAATAGAAGAAACAATATATGCCAAAATAACTTTAGACGAGAAGGGAACAATAAGATCTATACCTTTCACTTTAAGCTATTCGGGAGAGCCAGAGTCGATGGCAATAGACACAGTTGATAAGCAAGACCTGCCTCAAGATGCCATTGAAACATACCGCACTCTTATCTCATTTACACTGCAGAAGGAACTTGAAAAAGTAAAAGCAAGGGAAGAAAGTAGAAAAAGCAAACAACGACCAGATATTGCCCCGCTTGAAATTGAGTCGGAAAGGATAGCTAGAAAAATGAATATTTCTGGAATGACAAGACGGCAGAGAATAGAGATGTACAATAAATTAAGCCGAGAGAAAGCTACAAGAGAATCCAGTCAAACAGAGAATCAAAAACTTTTGCCAGGAAATGAAACTAACGAGGTCGGCGTTACAACAGAGCCGCAAAGGAAGAATGTTGAGTTTGCGCTAGTTGGAATTGAGCCAGAGACAATAGCCGAAGTGCTTCGTAATGAAGGAATTCAAGGCGTGACTCCTGACCAAATAATAAAAAAATTGGACCATATTTTTAAAATGGCAAGCTCATCAGACAAAAATAGACCACCTGGAGAAGTGGTAAGATCTCGCATTAGGGAAATAAAATGGAACAGAGATTCAAATGATTACAGAATATTTATAGGCCATATTGGAAATGGTGTGTTCAGTTTAAGACATATTTGGTGCAAATCAGGGCAAGTTAAAATTCAAACTGGGGTTATCGATAAGGTCACTAAAGATTTCGAGGAATATATTGCTGAAATGGAAGAAAAAAAGGATTCTTAATTCTATTTAGATATATTTCATATGAAAATAGACGGGTATATTTTTTTACAGGATAAAGAAAATCTTCGAGACTTGCCGACAACAACGGGTATTTATATCTTCAAACGTGCCCAAGAGATCCTGTATATAGGTAAGTCCGTCAACATAAAAGCCAGGGTTTTGTCCCACATTGAAAACAGCAAGCTTATTGCTAAAGAAGACTCCATCGTACAGACAAGCGACAGAATAGAGTGGATAATCACGGACTCCGAATTCAAAGCACTTTTGCTCGAATCCTCCCTCATTCAGAAATACAAACCCAAATATAATTCACGCTGGAAAGACGACAAAAGCTATCTTTATATCAAGATCACAATCAAAGATGAGTTTCCCAAAGTTCTTACCACTCGAAAAGAAAACGACGGACTGTCTCTCTACTTTGGTCCTTTTTCCTATCTCAAAGAGGTTGAGGAGATCGTCAAAGAAATGAGAAAAGTATTTCCATTTTGCACTCAAAAAAATATATCCAAACGGCCTTGTTTTTATTCCAAAATTAAACTGTGCGATCCCTGTCCGAATACAATCTCGCTATTGCTCGACAGAGAAGAGAGAAAAAGAATGAAAGCGATATATAGAAAAAATATACGTCACGTTATCACTATCCTCAACGGGAATACAGACAAAGTGCTCAAGACACTCTACAGGAATCTCAAAGAACTGTCTCAGAAACAGGAGTATGAAAAAGCACTGACTCTCCGCAATCGCGTGCATCGTTTTGAGAGGCTCGTCAATCAGCGCTCATTTGGATTAAACTACGACGATAGGTTTAATACATCAGCAGAGTCGGTAGAGTCACTAAAGAAACTTCTGATACACTTTTTTCCGAATCTTACTTCGCTTCACCGGATCGAATGCTATGATATAAGCAATCTCAGTCAAATGGACGCGACGGCTTCCATGGTCGTCTTGCACGACGGGCTCATTCAAAAATCAGAGTACAGAAAATTTAAAATAAAAAACCTGAAACTGCAATCAGATTTTGAGATGCTTGAAGAAGTGATGAAAAGGCGATGGAACAACGACTGGGAAAAGCCTAATCTTATCGTCATCGACGGTGGAAAACCACAAGTAAGGATAATTGACACCACGCTAGGAAAGCTTCAGATAGCAATTCCTTTTATAGGCATCGCCAAGCACCCCGATCGGCTCGTCATCGGACAAGATCATTTTCCCATGGTTCGTCCTTCGTACAATAATCCCGGCTTTAATCTTCTTCGTCTTCTAAGGGACGAATCACATCGGTTTGCCAAAAAGTATCACGTGTTTCTAAGAGACAAAAAAATGGTACCATGAAACTATGAAGAAGATATTCCGGATGTTTCTCTTTTCTCTTGTTGCGTTATATATCACTTCTCTCTGGAATAAAGGGTTTCTCTTGCATTCAGACTGGACAACTCTATTAAAAGCGGCATTTGCTGTAGCTTTAATCTACTATGTTATTGTTCCCGTCTCAAAAATTGTGTTGCTTCCTATAAACCTTCTGACTCTTGGCCTGGCTTCGACCATCGTCTCCTTATTTTTACTCTATTTACTCAGCCACTCGTTTAACCTCATCGACATAAAAGAATGGACGTTTGGAGGAGTTTCACTTTTGGGTATGGCGATACAAAAGATGCATATAAGTGGGGGATGGAATTTGGTTTTGTCTTCTTTGTCCGTATCAGTTATAATAAACATGCTTGAGAAGTTGCTGTAAATAGTATAAGTTTGTCATGCTGAATTTAGTTCAGCATCACATTACAGATATAGGGATCCTGAAACAAGTTCAGGATGACAGTAAATACTTATGAAAAATATATTTTTGTTTGCCAATATTATTACCTCTATTGTCATAGTCGCTCTCATTCTTCTTCAAGGAAAAGGTGCAGGACTCGGCAGTGCGTGGGGAGGCGGTGGAGAATATTTTCAGACCCGTCGTGGAGTCGAGAAAGTGACTCTCAGACTAAGTGTCGCCATGATTGCTCTTTTCGTAATAATATCTGTCGTTAATTTTTTTATACGGTAGTTCATGAGTGTGACTCATAAAACGCTTCGTTATTATTACTGGATCGCGCTTGAGTTTACTAAAAAAAACTTACGTCTTATTATGCTCAGCTTCTTCTTGAGCATCGTTGCAATAATAGGCTTCATATCGTTTTCTCCGTATGTGGTAGGATTTATGACGACAGAAAAAAAAGTGATCGGGGTGGTTGGCACCTTCGACGTCAGTGAGTTGCCCGAAAGCATCCAACAGCAGGTTTCAAGCGGTTTAATATATGTCAATAACAAGGGAGAGATTGTCCCACTTCTCGCTAACACCTGGGAGCAAAGTAAAGACGGAAAACAGTATAGATTTTATCTCAAAAGGAACCTTTTCTGGAACGACGGCCAGCCCTTTACCACAAAAGATATCGTTTTTAAATTTAAAGATATCAAAGTGACCAAGATCGACGACTATGTTATTCAGTTCAATCTTGATCGTCCATTGCCCATTTTTCCCACGTACCTCGTTCAGCCAATCATCCGCTATCCTCTGATAGGAGTCGCCGGATTGTATAAGGTCGATCGTCTCAAACAACAATACGGGAATGTAACGGAAATTGACCTGTCTCCGAATAAGGCGGACCTGCCGTTTTTGATCTACAAAATGTATGATAGTGAGTCGAAGATGATCAACGCATATAAACTGGGAGAGATAAGTGAGATGGAGATACAACGAAAAGGAGTGGCCGATATGTTTTTAAATTGGAAAAATACGGCGGTCACCAAAACAGTTGATTACACAAGGGTTTTGACACTTTTTTTCAACATGGATAATGAATTTCTAAAACAAAGAGATGTTAGACGAGCCATCGCCGAGAGTATATCAAAAGGCGTCCTTTTGGAACAGGGCGAAGAGGCAGTCACCTCTATACCCCCTACGTCATGGGCACACAATCCAAACGTACGTGAGATACAAAATGACTTGGAAGCAGCCCAAAAAGTGTTAAAGAAAAGCGATGAAGCGACGGGCTCGGCCACACTACAACTAAAAACATATTATGAATATCTTGATACGGCGGAGAAAGTAAAAGACGACATACAGCGATCCGGCCTCAAGGTGAGCTTGTCGTCCATTTCCTTTTCCGAGCCGACGTCTTTTGATATGCTTCTGGCATTCTGGAAAGTACCTCTGGATCCGGACCAGTATTATTTCTGGCATTCAACTCAAAAAGAGGGCAATATTGCCCACTATGATAATAAAAAAATCGATCTGCTTTTGGAGCAGGGGAGAAACACGATGTCACTTGAAGATAGAAAAAAGATATATTATGACTTTCAGAAGACGCTTCATGACGATATGCCCGCCTTCTTCATCTATTATCCATACGTGTATAAAATCAGCCGGAAGTAAAAATTTGAGATGTGCCGAGGGAGGGAGTCGAACCCTCACGATATTGCTATCACAGGATTTTAAGTCCTGCGTGTCTGCCATTCCACCACCCCGGCAATAATATTGGTTTTGTCATTCTGGTAAGCGATGAGTGTTGAAGCGCATCCAGAATCGTAGTTAATATTTTCTTCTAACTTATAGCTGTATGAATTCCATTTACAACGATTCTGGAGTCATCTCGCTCTGCGAGATTCCCCAGAATGACGATATATAGTATATCAAACTGTTACCTTCAGGTTAAGCTGCTTTTCTGCTTCAACGATGAGCTCGTAGGTATAGCGGAGACAGTTAAGACTTTTAACTTCTTCCTTCGTATACCACTGATACGCTGAAGCTTCTGTGTCAAGTATTATCTTTGCATGTTCGTCTTTCATCCCACATAAGAAACCTAAAAGTATACCGTGCCAGTTGGTTCGCACGTCATGATAAATCTTGGGAAGAAGTCTGACTACTTCGACTTCAATATCAAGCTCTTCTTTGAGTTCTCTTCTCAAAGCATCTTGCACATCCTCACCAAACTCAAGCCCTCCACCAGGCAGCTGCCATTTGTCATGATAGATCTCATTGTCATGTATCCGACGGGTAAGAAGATACTTATTTCCTTTTTTAATTACCCCAATGACAACCACTTGAATTACCTTTTTCATACAAGCAATTCTAACAAATACTTATAAAGGTATACATGCTTCAATTAGTTAAATAATTGAAGAGATTCATACCAGAGCCTGACTCCGCTATGCTCACATAATCCTCAAACATCACCTAGACTATCCTGACTTTCCAGTACACCCCCGAGGTGTATTACCTGTAGACTTCTCTTCTATGTCCAATTTTAATGATCACTATCGTTTGATCTTCCTTATTGATGATATATACCACTCTATAATCTCCTATCCTAATCCTATACCCTTTGCCGCCCTCAAGTTTCTGACTATTTTGACCAAAAGGATCATCTTCTAATAAACTTATTTTTTGAAGTATTCTTTGTCCAAATTTCTTATCAAGATAGAGTAGTTCCTTTTCAGCAGACTTAACGAACGAGATTTTCATTTCTGATTTACTTTTTTTGAAGCTTCTTCAAACGAAACAGTTTTTTCATTTTTACGTTCTTCTATGGCAGTAAGATCATTTGAATTTTCCAATGCTTCTTCTAATACGGCATAGTAATTAGGATCGACTAACACTGCCGCAGGCTGTGATCGCTGTAAAATAACCACACTTTTACCACCTATCTTCAATTTTTTGATAATTTGAGCAGTGTTTTGTTTTAAATCAGTAATAGACGCTGTGTTTATCATAATAGGTATATTATATAATACGTTAGAAAGTATTGTCAAGAGTATATTCAAAGATGACAAATAACTGTTTAACGTACATATGCTTCAATTATTTAAATAACTGAAGCGATTCATACCAGAGCCTAAACCTGTCCCCATTGTCAAGACCAATTGATAACGATTTTAAGGTTACGTTGTTCAACTGATTTGAACGGCTGCTTTTCTGAAATATATATCTTCAGGTGTTTTGT
>JAUSJK010000016.1 GCA_030647255.1 bacterium | reverse complement strand
GTGGTCTGTTGTCTTTTTTGGGTTCAAAAATCCATTTTTTGCGCTTCTTGAAATAGTCGTTTTATGGGCCGCTATTTTAGGGACCGTACTTGCGTTCATGAGGGTTTCTCGGGTAGCTGCGGCCCTGCTTTTGCCTTATATACTTTGGGTTAGCTTTGCAGTATATCTAAACTATGCCATCTGGCGTCTAAACGGATAGGTTACCGATAAAGAAAGCCGGAGAATATATGAGTGCGAAGTCAAACATATGAAAACTAAAGTTTCTACAAAAACCGCGCCGCAGGCGACTGGCCCCTTGTCCCAGGCAATTGTCGCGGGAGATTTCATATTCACTTCAGGGCAGATTTGTCTCACTCCGGAAGGAAAGCTGCTTGAGGGGAGCATAGAGGAGCAGATTCATCAGATAATGAAGAATCTGGAAGCTATTTTACAGGAAGCTGAAGTTTCATTCGCAAATGTTGTGAAAACTACTATTTACGTTACAGACATGGCGATCTACAAAACCGTAAATGAGGTATACGGCAGTTACATGGTAGAACCATTCCCTGCAAGGGAGGTAGTATGCGTCAAGGAGTTACCATTGGGAGCTAGGGTGGAAATTAGCATGGTCGCTGCAAAATAGAGAACTGCTTGAGTCTAACAATATATGTTGTGCGACATTTGACCTTGAAGATCGCCAAACAGGCGGTTTTTTGGTAGACTAGTCAAATAATAAGAAAGTTCGAATTCCTTCATCCCTGCCAGATTTTCAAGTTTGAACCGAAGTAAATAGATAAAATTATGGATAAAAATTTCAGAAAAATAATAGACGATAAAAATAATAGAATCTTGCGACTTGAGAAAGAGGTTGAACGACTCAAGAGGTCGCTTAGGAGCGAGAACTATGGTCTTGCCTGGATCGATGTGCCTGAAGCGTTTGAGGATGATGTCGAAAATAAATTGCCGATCGTTACGTCTGTCCCTAGACTCGATATAAAAAATGATGATGGAAAACCTACGCACCTACTAATTGAGGCAGAAAACTATTACGCTCTAACCTGTTTAAACTATACGCATAAGGGGAAGATCGATGTTATATACATTGATCCTCCATATAATACTGGATTAGACGGTTTTCGGTATAAAGACAAAAGAATATTGAATAAATATCCAGATGGTACAGAGGTACCCATAGACCATCCGTTAAGACATAGCTACTGGCTCTCGTTTATGCGGAAGCGTCTCGATCTTGCGAAGGATCTGCTATCTCAAAATGGCACGATCTTTATAAGTATTGATGATAATGAGATGGCACAGCTTAAACTGCTTTGTGATGAAATATTTGGTGAAAGGAATTTGATAGAAGTTTTTGTGTGGGAAAGCATTTTTAGGCCTTCCAATATGTCCCAAACGACTAGGAAAAATGCTGAATATGTCCTTTGTTATAAGAGAAACATAGATACGAAAATCGAACTTGTTGAACGTTGGGCTGAACCGCAAGGAGAACCTTCTTTAACTCAAAATAATAATAAATTTCGGCCACTCTTCTTTCCAAATAATTTTGTAGAAATAAAATTAGAGAATGGTAAATATAAGGCCGGCAAATTTGGTGATGTAGAATTGTTAGATGATATACAAGTTGATAAGAATAAGATTATTAATGCTTTTCGAATCTCAGGACGTTTTAAATGGAGTCAAGAATATTTAAATTCTGAAATTGCTAACGGAGTAAGAATCATCATAAAAGGAAAATCGTTTATACCTTATTATCTTAAGGATTATAAAAAGACCACGTTGCGACCAACTAAAATTTTGCCATCCGATCTTGTGGGCGATGTACTTTCCGCCAACGCGGAATTAAATCAAATATTTGGAAAATCACCATTTAAATATCCAAAACCTAGCTCATTAGTTAGCTTTCTAATACAGACTATCCAAAGCGCGAACTCAAAGAGTTTCACAATTTTAGATTTCTTTGCAGGATCAGGTACTACTGGGCATGCTGTACTGAAATTAAATAAAGCGGATGGAGGAAATCGACAGTTTATTCTTGTTACAAACGATGAGGGTGGAATAATGTCGAATGTTTGTTATCCGCGCATCAAAATTGTGATTAAGGGAAATAAAAAAGTAAAGAGTCTAGGCAATTCGTTTAAATATTATCGCGTAAATTTTGTGGGTGAACATGGGATTCTCAATACGACCGATAGAGATAAGCTAACCCTTGCACACAATGCCACAGAATTACTCGCTATCGCCGAGAACACTCTCGAAGAAGTAAAGAAAAACGACTACTATGAGATTTTCGAAAACGCAGATAGACATACAGCAATTTACTTTAGAGAGAATTTCGATAGATTCGATGAGTTCGTGAAGAAAGTCCTCACGCTAAAAAAGCCCGTCGCTGTATATATCTTCAGTTGGGAGAACGATCCATTCGTTGAAGAGTTCGAGGATCGGCAAGGAATTACAGTAAGAACAATTCCTGAGCCGATACTTGAGATTTACCGTCGCATCTATAACCTATGACAGTTCTACAATCACCTAATCTACTACCATTCCAAAGAGATGCGATCGAGGCACTAATAATGGTGTTTGCTCGACAATGGAAAAAAGCTGGACGGCAACTACCTATTGTTTTCAAGTCGCCTACTGGTAGCGGTAAAACGTTGATGGCTGCTCACTTTATTCGAGGGCTCAATCATCTTCCTCAATGGGATGAGGATAAGGCATTTATCTGGATTACATTTAGTGATGATCTTGCGATGCAAAGTCGCGACAAGTTCAAAGAGTATTTTGATAATAACCTCGAGAATGGACTTCTAACAGTCGCAGACATAAATCAAGGATTGCTCAAATCAAACGATATCCTATTTCTCAACTGGCAAAAGGTAGTTTCAGAGGCAGCAGAAAATCGTATACTCCGTAGGCCAGGGAAAGATGATCCGCTATACAAGGAACGTGGTAAGTATTTTGAGGATGTTATTGACGGAACAAAGGCAAAAAAACGAGAGATCGTTCTCGTTATAGATGAAGCGCATAAAAGCAAAGGAACGCGTCTTGCGCAAAACATTATCGATTACATAGACCCAAAGATTATTTTGCATATCACCGCAACACCTGAAGAGGTAGATGAACTTGAGGCATACCGCCAGAAGAGCTTTGTTGAGGTGGATCGAGAACCAGTAGTGGCTCAAGGACTTATAAAAGAAAAAATAGTTCTGCAAAGCGACGAGGATCTCAAAGGGTATGGGAAAAAAGACCTCGATGAAGTTCTTTTGGATCTCGGCCTCAGTAAACGTGCAGAGTTGGTCGCAGAGTTCAAGGCAATGGGTAAAGATATTAATCCTCTGATGCTCATTCAGTTGCCAAATGACGACAAGGAACTAACTGCGACTGGTGATAGAACGAAAGAAGAAATCGTCTCAGCATACCTAAAGAAAAAAGATGTTCCAGGGCATAAGATCGCTAAATGGTTTGATAAATACAAGGTAAATCTGGAAGGTATTACAGGGAATGATAACAAGATAGATTTCATGCTCTTTAAGCAAGCGGCAGGTACTGGCTGGGACTGTCCGAGAGCTTCGGTCCTCGTTATGTTCCGAGAGATCAAATCAAATAAGTTTTACACTCAAACGATCGGACGTATTTTGAGAATGCCAGAACCTTACCTGAAGGATGACTATAATACGCATCCCGCGTTGCGTCTTGGGTATCTGTATACAAATTACAAGCGTAAAGAGGTTAAAATCCCTGACCAGTCAGAAAAAAACCAACCTATAACGAAGGAAACCATCAGGAAAAATGGTATCAAAAATGTGGAACTACCGACTGTGTATGCTTCGCGTGTTGATTATGGCGATATACCCCGTTCTATGATCTTCCAAAAGAGTTTCATTGACTCAATGAACTCTTATTTCGGAATCACATCAAAAGATGTTCTTGGGATTGCACAAAAGAAGCTTAAGAAGAAGGGTGTTGATATAAGCTCCTCGTTATCAAACCGTATAGTCGCAAATGCAGAGTTCGAAGACTTCGATCAGCTTGCTTACGACTTTATCAAAAGGGGTGACGATGTGTCCCTGGAGATGTCTATCAATGATGTTGAAAAGACGTTCAATTATCTCTGCTACAGACTGCTAAAGGAACAAGATGACGAGCAAGCCAGATACTCAAACATTGCTCGATCGTGGAGCGTACTCAAATCTGCAACACGACTTTGGATGGAAAGTATATTTGGAGCAGATAGTGATTACTACTATCGAGTATTTGTGAAAGATATTCAAAAAGATGCATCAAGCGTATTTCGACCAGCAATCACAAAAGCGCTCAGGGATTTCAAACCAACACGAGAGAAGTTAATCGAGGATAAGAAAAAGAAGCTCGAAAAGGCACAAACACATACGTTTACGATCCTTGAAAAATATGGCTATACAGAGGATTACAAGGAAGTGCCTCAGGCGCTATGTGCGCTTGATACGTTCTACCTTCTGCCTGATTATCCAGGTCGCGATAATGAACTAAAGTTCAAGAATTACATAGATACAAAGAAAAAAGAGATTGAGTGGTGGTTTAAAAATGGTAATTATGGAAAGGACTATCTGGCTATTCCATATCGAAATACTGAAGATAAGAAAGACGCTCTCTTTTATCCTGACTGGATCATCCGTTTCAAAGACGGTCGTGTTGGCATATTCGATACCAAAGCGGGCAATACTGGTACCCCCCAAGAAACAAAGGATAAGGCAGTCGTTCTCACAAAATGGATCGAACGACTTGGTAAAAACTATGTCGGCGGCATTGCCATTTTTGAAAATGGTATTTGGTACTACAATGACAGCACTAATTATAAGTACATCAAGGGTAAATCAGTAAACACAGATAAGCGATGGAGAGAGTTCGAGAATCTCTTAAAACTTACCTAAACCAGGGTTAGTTATCCACATGATTTCACAACAGAAAATTAAGGAATGGGTTGATATATATCTCCGGCACATTGCCGAGATTACTCCTAGGGTACACGTAGACAAAGAGGAGGGATATAAGTTTAAGGCTGTCGATATTTTCCAGCGCAACTTTGATATCAAAGCTCAGGATCTAGATGAGATGCTTGATGCGTCGATTGTGAATAATAATCTTGTTGCAGGAAGCTGGTATTTCCCGCGTAAAATGCTTCTACTTTTTGCGGAAAACTCGCCAGAGGAAACCCGAAAAATTCTACTAGATCTTTTTGATGAAACGCGACCAGTTGATGAGAGAATTGATGCTGCCGAAGCGGCTTTCAATCAGTTAATGGATGCTCGGAATAAACGTTTTAATGCAGAAGCTCACAGCTTTATCGGCATTCGTTTTCTAAGCTTGCTTTTGAGTTATCGGTATCCGGAAGCGCATAATGCATTAAAACCACGAGAATGGAAAGTCTATTGCCGTTTCGTTGACTTCGACTTCAGGTCACCCCAAGGGATTACAAGCGGTAAGCAATACGAACTATTTATTCCATATGTTGAAGCTTTGCGTCAGTATATAATGACATTACCGGAGATTCGAGATCTCAAGATTCTTCTAACCGATGGTCTGGCATTTCAGGATGACGATTTTCGTTGGATGACGCAGGATGTTATTTATGTAACCTCTCAGGTTTTGGCAAGGCTTGAAAGTGATAAGGCGAGCTTGGTGGAGGAGGAAGAAAAACAAGTAGAAGGCGAGGATGTGGAAGATGAAGAAAAAATTCCATCCACAACCAGCGACAGATTTTATTACGAAGAAGATCTAGAAAATTTTATTATCGATAATTTTGATAAACTTGAATTCGGCCAAGACTTAAAGCTGTTTGCTGATGAAATTGGAGCAACCGGACGGCAATACCATACAGATTGGGGAGACATTGATATACTTGCCCTGGGGAAATCAGGCGATTTTGTGGTAATCGAGTTAAAGCGTGATCGTGCGAAAGCTGATGTTATCGGACAAATTGCCAAATATATACAGTGGGTAGATGACAACTTGGCGCAAAAAAACGGTAAAAAGGTGAGTGGGATTATCATCGCATATCGAGGAGATCCTGCCTTGGTCAACGCGGCACGCGCACTGCGATTCCCCGTTTCAATTAAGTATTATCGTCTTGGTCTTCGATTTACGGATTCTTGAATCAAATCTAGTTATCTCTCTTGTTTAGGGTAGAATAGGCATATGGCCACAATTGAAGATTTTCAAAAGTTGGATATTAGAGTAGGGAAGATAGTTGAGGCGCAGGATTTTCCGGAGGCAAGGAAGCCTTCGTATAAGCTGAAGATTGATTTTGGCGAGGGGATTGGAGTAAAGAATTCTTCGGCCCAGCTTGTGAGCTTATACACAAAAGAGGAATTGCTCGGCAAATTGGTTTTGGGTGTAGTCAATTTTCCGCCACGGAATATAGGCCCGTTTGTTTCTGAAACTTTAACGCTTGGAGTGTCAGATCAAGAGGGGAGATGTGTTTTAATTGTTCCAGATAAAGATCTCGCCCAAATCGGCGGGAAGTTATATTAATTACAAAATTAACCTTATATGTGGCAAACTAGTTTTCTTTCTGATCTAAATACAATAATTGATAGTATTAGAAATAGTGGTTTTTCTGCTACGGAAAATATTTTTATTTCTTATCTATCTTCTTTAAGATCTATTGGAAGCTATAGTAAAAATATTTGGAATTCAGAATGGAGAAAAAAAGTATATGAACTCGGTACGCTATTTGAAGAAGATGCCTCAAGGGTACTGGAGATTATCCGTATAGAGAAGGCCAATAATGGAAATTTCGAAGCGCTAGATTTTCTTTATTCTGAAATCCTATGGAATTTTTTTGAGGATAAAAACACTTTTGTAAAAGATGAGATTAAAAGGTTTATTAGAGAATATCCGGGAAATCCTGAATTTCATCATACCTATTCTCATATCTTAGAAATGAATGGTAATTATAAAATTTCTATCTTAGAATCCCAGCACGCTCTTTCTCAAGAAAAAGATAATCATGATTTTATATATACCTATACTGGGAAAGTCAAAACCTACTTTGAATATTTGATAGATAAAAATAAGATTGATGATGCTTCAGATCTCCTTCAAAATGCAAAAAAATATTATGAAAGTATTTTGCCTTGGCAAAAAAGTTTCGTGGTTAGATTGAACAATACTGCTAGACTTACGTCGCTAGAAGATAGATTAAGCGATCACAAGACTATTCAAAAACAGGTCATCAATTTTTCCGGATTGATAGACTCAAAAATAAATAGAGAGCAAAGAAGATTAATAGAAATACTTGGTTTCTTCTCTGCGATTCTAGCATTTATTCTTACTAATATCACTATTGTTTTTGCCGCAAAGTTTAGTGTAAAAGATGTGCTATTAGTAATGTTTTCTATGGCCATCTTGTTGCTTATTTTTGTAATTTCTATCTCATATTTATTCGGCAGAAACACTCATAATATCGGTTCTCTAGCTTTTTTACGTGATGGCAGATTCTGGTCCATAATCTTAATGTTGATTCTATTATTTTTTATTTTCAATTATCAATGAACTATTTCAAATTCTTGCCGCTGTGGAACTGGCGATGAATATCTCTAAGACGCTTATTGGTGACGTGGGTATAAATCTGGGTGGTGACGATATTCTTGTGGCCAAGAAATTCTTGAATGGTACGGAGATCCACGCCTTGCTCAAGTAGATCTGTTGCATAGGAATGGCGGAGAGTGTGGGGCGTGGTTGATAGGGGAATGCCGGCTTTGATTGAATACCTTTTCATCATGCGTTCAATGGATCGGCTCGTGAGCCGGTTTTCTTCTTTCGTTCTGCCTCTGAAGTTAATAAACAGGGCCTTTTCTTTGTCTCGACGGGTCTTGAGGTATTTCTTGAGCCATTCCAAAGCGCGCTCTGAGAAGTACACGGTGCGGGGCCTAGAGCCCTTGCCGATAACGCCAAGCTCAAAGTCCTTCTTGTCCCATATGGAGTCAAACTGATCCTTGTTGAGGGCTACGAGCTCTGCGACACGAAGGCCGGTTGAAAACAGAGCCTCTATTATAGCCTTATCTCTCAACCCCGTAGGGTTATCTACCTCCGGAGCCGCCAGGAGCTTCTGGATCTGTTCCAAGTTCAGGAACTTGACCGTTTTCTCCTTGTTCGCGTCCTTTGGCAGGGTTACCTTGTCTGGGGGCAGGGAAGTGATGTCCTTGGCCAGGAAGTAGCTTAAAAGCGACCTGAGAGCGATTAGATAGTAG
>JAUSJK010000014.1 GCA_030647255.1 bacterium | reverse complement strand
AAAGATCCTGAATTTAGAAAGGCTTGGGAAGAAACAGAGCCTGAATATATTCTTGCAACTCAACTTATTGAGAAGAGATTAAAGAAAAAAATGTCTCAACGAACGTTGGCTAAAAAAGTAAAAACAACTCAAGCGGTCATCTCCCATATCGAAACCATGAACGCCAATCCTTCCCTATCTCTTCTTAAACGTATCGCGAATGTTCTTGAGGCCAAGCTCACTTTACGGTTAAGATAAAAACTCTCAAACTCACCTATCTGGTAGAATAAAGATACTAACAGATGAAAATATACGCTTTTATTGACAGTCAAAATTTAAATTTAGGAGTCCAATCTCAGGGATGGAAGCTTGACTGGCGAAAATTCAGGCAATACCTTCGTAACAAATACGGCGTTGTTAAAGCATATCTGTTTATTGGTCAAGTAATTGGGAATGAGTCATTGTACGCCTTTTTACAAGAATGTGGATATATCTTGGTTTTTAAACCAACTTTATACCGCCGTGAAAAAGATAAAACCATCGTCAAAGGAAATGTGGACGCTGAGCTAGTTCTTCATGCTATGATTCAATATAATAATTTTAATCAGGCGATTATTGTTACGGGTGACGGTGATTTCCATTGTTTGATTGAATATTTAGAAAGTAAAGAAAAACTACTTAAGATATTGGCTCCGACAGAGCATTACTCTAGTCTACTTAGAAGGTTTAACCAGAAACATTATGTCGTTCGTATCGACTTACTGAAAAATTCTCTAGAAAAAAAGACTGGCATTCGCGGTCGGTCGAAACCTTAGGCTAGTCCAGTCATCGTGATAGGCATATGTTAACACAAATTTACTTAATTATCAAGGAGACTATATGAAACTTTCTATCGGAATCGTCGGACTACCAAACGTAGGAAAGAGCACACTTTTTAACGCACTTTTGAAAAAACAGGTTGCCTATGCGGCCAACTACCCTTTTGCCACTATTGAACCAAATGTGGGCATAGTTGAAGTACCTGATGAACGGCTTCCCGTACTTGCCAAAGTCGTCAACACCCAGAAAATAGTACCGGCTACCGTCGAGTTTTATGACATTGCCGGACTTGTTAAAGGAGCCTCAGAAGGCCAAGGACTCGGAAATAAATTTCTCTCGTATATCCGGGAAGTAGCCGCTATTGCTCATGTCGTCCGTCTTTTTGAAGACGGAGACGTCATCCACGTAGCCAACAAAGTCGATCCTCTTGATGACATAAAAACGGTCGAAACCGAACTCATACTATCTGATCTTGAGACTCTTAGCAAACAAAAATCCCACTCCGTGGCCGAAATCCAGAAAGATAAAAAATTGAAACTCGTTGACGACGTAGTTGAACTTTTAAAAAAGAAACTAAATGAAGGTCTCCCAGCTCGAAAAGCCGGACTTACCGATGAAGAGTATGAACTAGTAAAACAATTGAACCTTATCACATTCAAACCTGTTATTTATGTATTCAATGTTTCTGAAAAACAACTTGAAAATGTACAAAGTACGGTTGAAAAGATTAAGGGGATCCTGAAACAAGTTCAGGATGACACAAACCATTATGTATATCTCAATGCGAAGTTGGAAAATGATGTACTAACCCTTCCCGAAGAAGAACAGAAAGAATACCTTCAGCAATATCATCTTGAAGAAACTGGCCTCAACCGACTCATCAAAAAAGCGTATGAGGTGTTGGGACTCATCTCTTTTCTTACTGCGGGAGAAATGGAAGTACGCGCCTGGACTATCATCAAAGGTAGTCTCGCCCCTCAAGCTGCAGGAACGATTCATACCGATTTTGAGTCACATTTCATCAAGGCCGACGTCATCCCCTACTCTGACTTTGTTGCCGCTCCGGGCTGGGTAAAGGGCCGAGAACTCGGTAAGGTCACCAGTGAGGGTAAAGACTATACTGTTCAAGATGGTGATGTTATTGAGTTCAAGGTCAATGTTTAACTTCTCATTTTACTCCACCACTTGATATATATCCCCCAAAACCTTATAGATGAGAATAGTGAGAATACGAATCCCGGGAAGCCGTCGCGGAATCCTTGATAACGGATATAGGAGGTGAGAAACCAAAGTGTCGGCTTAATGAAAAAGTACGAAAGAAAGCTGGGCTTCTTCTTTTCCTTTATGAGCATATCCGCATCAAGAGATGTATATCTATTCCAGCGGGCAAGATAGCGAGAAAACTCAGGATCGGCATAGTGAAAAATGGGGCTCTGCAGATATTCTATCTCCCCTACTACTTTCACATTCTCATGTACGGACTCGCAAGGAAAGTGAGCTTTACCGTTCTTATAGAGACGAATCGTATAGTCAGGATAGGCCCCGCCCTTGGTCAGAAACCGATTCAAAAACCAATTTTTTCTAGAGATATAATAAGCATTGTAATTCTGCGGGGCCTGCCGCGGCTCTCCTTCCCGCCAGGGTTCGCTTCGTTCCACGCTGTCGGGAACCCTTCCGCCCGCGCCACCCGCACCATCATTTTTTATATTTGATTTGTCATTTTGATATTGAAGAACATCTAAGATTTCTTTCTTTAAATCTTCCGAGAGTGCTTCGTCTGCATCCAATTGTAATATCCACTCACCTTTCGCTTTCTCAATGGCTTTTTGCTTGTTCGCATGAAACATGGGCGGGTTATTTGTGACAAATACTTTCACTTTGTCCCCATACGAGCGAGCAATTTCGACTGTCTTATCTTCCGATCCCCCGTCGACGACGATAACTTCGTCGGCAATATCATAGGCAGAGTCCAGCGGGTAATGGATGAATTGTTCTTCGTTATAGGTGGCGATACAAAGAGATAACTTCATATTCTGAATTTATTATATAATATCCACATGATTCAAGTTGTCATCCGAAGTCTGGCTACGCTCGTACTTCTATCTCAGGTATTTCTTGCCGCAGTTCTGATCTCATTTATTGCAGAAAAAGTATTTAGAAAAAAGTGCTTTGGCCATATTAAAAAGGTCTTTGCTCCCCATGGGTATCATGTGGCCTTTCTTGTTTCTCTGACAGCCACGCTCGGCAGTTTATTTTTTTCAGAAGTAGCCAAGTTCTCCCCTTGCATACTCTGTTGGTATCAACGTATTCTCATATATCCTCAGACTATAGTTCTTTACATGGCTATTCTAAGAAAGGAAAAGGTGCTTACGCCTTATCTCTACGTTCTCAATATCGTAGGCGCTGTGATCGCAGCATATCATTACTTTATTCAGATATTTCCTAAAAGTTCGTTTATCAACTGTGAAATAGGCGGAGCGGTATCATGTACCAAAACGTTTACGTTGTACTATGGCTATATTACGATACCGCTTATGGCTCTAACGGCATTTATACTTAATATTTTCTTTTTATCAATTACAGAAGATAAGAGGAAAAAAATGGTTAAATAAGTCTTCGTCATTCTGGGGATCCCGAGGTTTGTCGTCGGGAGACTCCAGAATCGTTGTTAACTAATTAACTACGATCCTGGATGCGTCCTGAGTAAAACCGAAGGACTTACCAGGATGACATCAAATGTTATAAAGCCTAAAAATATAATGAAAATTGTTAAAGTTCCCAATCCGATTCTTTCCACCCCTACTCAACCAGTCACCTCATTCGACTCCACTTTGAAAAAACTGATCAAAGAGATGAAAGAGACACTCAATGTACAAGTTGACCCACAGGGGGTGGGACTGGCCGCCAATCAAGTTGGATTGAGCCTGTCTCTTTTTCTCATGAAGCCCGATCCTGATGGGGATATCACTGTCTGTATCAATCCTCAGATTGTAGAGAAGGTAACGATGGAAAATAAGCCCGCAGTGACAGAAAAAAAGAAACGCAAGAAGAGTGAACCTCTCGAAGGGTGCCTGTCTATCCCTCGCATCTGGTCCCCCGTCAAACGGTCAAAGAAAGTACTTCTCACCTACTTTACAGAAACAGGAGAAAAGAAAACTCAGTGGTTTACCCGATTTGAGGCCGTGATCGTCGAACACGAAGTCGATCATCTCGCCGGCATTGTCTTTACGCAAAGGGCCATCGAACAAAACGCTTCCTTATACGAAGAGAAAGAGGATGAACTGAAGAAGATAGAGTATTAAGCAGTGACTACAACCGGAGGGATATCTTTCGGCAAGTGAACGAGACTTATGAATGGTTTTACACCATCTCGTAGATCTTTTTTAACCCTCTTGAGACATTTTGTGCATAGTCTCACTCGCACAGTGCCTTTACCTTCAATTAT
Source organism: bacterium (assembly GCA_030647255.1). Lineage (GTDB taxonomy): Bacteria > Patescibacteriota > Microgenomatia > UBA1406 > GWC2-37-13 > JAUSJK01. The sequence goes on along the minus strand of JAUSJK010000014.1, from coordinate 10,805 downwards.
TTCAATTTTTTGCAGATTGGGCTCGAAGATGCGCTGAGTTTTGGGTGCTCTTTTTTTCCAACGTCCACCTGCAACACCTCTATGGTGTGTGTGTGACCTACCAAATAAAATTCCTTTTCCGCAGTGATAACAGCCTCCTGACATAGTATGTTTAGCTTCAAGAATAATTCTTTTTATGATATCATAAGATTGAAGAGAAATCAACCTATATGCTAAGCACCTTATTCACCAATCCGTTCCTTTTTATCATCTACCTTATCGCCCTTCTTGTGGCCATCACGATACACGAGTTTGCCCATGCCATCACCGCCGATTATCTGGGAGACCCTACCCCACGCATTCAAGGTCGCGTCAGTCTCAATCCTCTTGTCCACCTTGATATGTTTGGTACATTGCTCATTGTATTGATGGGATTTGGCTGGGGAAAACCTGTAGTATTTGATCCTTATAATTTAAAGCATCCAAGAAAAGATGCCGCCGTCATCTCTTTTGCCGGCCCGTTGTCGAATTTTATTTTAGCTATAGTACTGTCTTTAGTACTCAGATTGAGTTATTTATTTGATCACTCAACTTTTTTTACTATAAGTTATTTTTTCTTCGCTCCCGCAATCAGCATCAATATTATGCTCGGGATATTTAACCTTATACCCATACATCCTCTCGATGGTTTTAAAATCGTCGGGGGCATACTTCCTGAAGATAAAGCTCACGAATGGTACCAGCTTGAAAGGTATGGAATGATATTTTTAATTCTTCTTATAATTCCTCTCGGACAGAGATCTCTCGTAAGCAGCATTATCGGACCGATCATTTCATTTATCACTAACCTCCTGATACCCGAGATGAGAGGAAGTATCTAAACGTAGAACGCGGAACCTAGAACGTAGAACATTTTATAACAAAGTAACACGAACACATCTGCCTTGTTACGTCATCCTAGTAAGTCCTGAGCGAAGTCGAAGGACGCATCCCGCCGGGCAGAGCCCTCTGGGCGGCGCCAGGATCGTTGTGAATACTACAATTAACTACGATTCTGGAGTCTCCCGACGTCAAACCTCGGGATCCCCAGAATGACGAAGTATTTTTTATACGAAATACTAGATACTAATTACTACCTTATGGAGTCGGTGTAATCGTCTGACATTTACCCGCAACAAAGGAAAATTTACCTACACATTTATTTTTAACCAGATCGGCTACTTGACACGTGCCCTCATTCACCTGTGTACAGATGGTTGTACAATCCGTGCTCGAACAGGATAGTGTGGGAGGGGGTTTTTGCGTATCAGACTCGACTTCTACACTCGTCTGCCCTTGCGTAGGCTGAATCGTCACTACAGGAACTACAGGCACAACCGTCGACATGGTAGGAGAAAGACCGGTGTCACCTGCCCTTTCACCCGGCCCTTTGGTAGTAAACGACCAAGGTACGCCGCCATTATCAAATTTCTTATCCCCTATCCGAATTTGGAAATGGTACGTAGTTGTGGGTGTCAAAAGAGTGAGATCAACTGAGTGAGTATCCGTACTTTGTGATTCAGGAGCAAAAAAATTAAGAGCCGTTGGAGAGGTGCCGTACTCGATCACTCCCTGGGTTTTGGAGCTGGTCGTCCAAGTTATTTTGGCTGAATTCGGGCCAACTTCCGATATGATGACGTCACGAGGTAAAAGATCATCTGCTTTAATAAATGTCCGCTGTATGACTCCAAATCCCAAGACCAACAATAAAACACTTGCCCCTATGCCTACCCCAATCGAAGTTACTCTCGATAATTTGTTATTCATAGTTAGAGTATGAATTTGGCCCCTATGCCAATAAGTAATAACATCACAGCGGGAACGCCATATTTCATCACATTATTACCCGAACCCGTACGAGGAAGGGCTGTGGGAGCAGGAACAGTCGGGGCAATTGTCGTACCGGGTACAGTTCCCCCGGGTGGAACCGTGGGAGCAACTCCTGTACCAATTGTGTAGGGTGCACTTCCATTAAGAGAACAGGTAATAATATTCGTCGAATTTACGTCATTTTTTATGATCTTGGAACTGTCGCTCGCTCCATCTACACAGTAAAACGTAAGCTTGCCTGTTGCATTTTTAAGTGATTTGAATGTGATTGTGGCTACCGCTCCTGAGCCGGTTTTAAATGTAGCCGGATCATCAACGATTCCGGCAATATATACTTTTCCCGTAAAAATGTTGCTGAAAACAGTGGGAAAAAAGGTGCCATTGGTGACTTTTTCTGCCTTTAGATCGGCTACTTCGTAGACGACATAACTATCGATGGCTAAAATCTGATCTGTCCCCGCGTCAACAACTACTTTTATATCAAATGTCCCATTTGGATTGGCGGTTATGGTCGTCGGGTCAAGCTGAAGAGAAGCCGCTTCAACAGTATGAAGAACTATAAAATGTATACCCATAAGAAACACTACAAAAAAAACAATTTTGACCAGCTGAGATCTAAGGTACAACATGGGTTTTAGAATATATTATTCATTATAGATAGTCTCAATAATAATTCAACTATATCTACTCTTCCTCATCATATCGTATCGATAACGCCGTGATAACGAGAGAGTAATCTTGTGCGTCGATTATGCCATCAAAATTAAGATCGGCCGTTGAAAGGACGCTTGCATTTACTGCCCCTAGGTTATTGCGGATAAGAGAAAAATCAAACGAGTTGACAAGCCCATCCTGTTCGGGCAGATCTCCTACGAAAAAAGTGATACCTGAAAAATCAAGAGCGTTGTTCCCTTTGACAAGTGAAATCATTTCTCCGGCCCTACATCTGTATGATCCGGGTTGAGTTTCTGTCGGAGAAGTAACACATAGTTTTTTCTGAATATGTTTTGGACCTTTGACAAAGACTTTATAATTTCCGGCTGGAATAGTGGGAAAGTCTACTCTCCCCGTCCATATACCGTTGTTCCCCGAAGTAAAGTTGCCGTACTGCTCTATACGGGCACTTTGGGTAGTACCGGCCAATGTCACCCTGACTTTCATCGTATTCAAATCCGATCTTGCCACTTTTCCCGTAATACCTTGAAATTTAAGTTTTAAGGTAAGTACGACGGAATTGGGTAGAGATGTCGGTGTAGGCGATACGAGAGGTGTTGGCGTATTTGTCGGCTGTGTCTGTCCCTTTGTAGGAGTAGGTGTTGATGTAGGATTCGTTCCCCCCGGCGTCGGCGTGGCTGTCGGTTGAGGCGTACCTGTGGTAGGAGTAGCCGTGGGGATAGGAGTATCCCCCGCACTACCTGCACATGCAGGAGCCTGTATTTGCGCGCCAGTACATTTAGGACTCGACTGAGAGGTGGCGGGTTGCTGATCCATCTCTGTCGCTTGAAAGCTTCTTTTCACCTGATCGCATACTCCCGCGTCTGATTTATACAGATCGTCACATGCCTGAGTAAACGCAGTATAGGCGCTTTTAAAATTGGAATTGGATCTTAAGTACGTTGTTAAGGCTCTATAGGTAACGGATAAACTTTTTTCTTTACCCAAACCTGTAATAGTACACCCGTTAAAAGACCCGCCCGCAGTCATCAGATAAAATGTTTTATTGAGGACACCGCTATTGATATGTACACCTCCGTTATCCTGTGAGCCGCAATAATAATATTGTGAAGAAAGTTTGTCTGGCTGACGAGTCCGCGGACTTTTTGTCGGATCATCAATATAACGAAGGACTCCTATAACCGTGTCTTCTCCCATTGTCCAATTACTGTCATCTACACCGTATCCGAAAATATCCGAGACACTTTCATTCAAGGCGCCCGATTGGCTTTGATACGTCAGTCTCGCCGTTGCTCCCGTCACCGCATGCGTCAACTCATGGGCGAGAACATCTTTCGCCGCCATGCCCGAACACATCTTCATCTGTCTGCCGTCCCATTGGGCATTGGGACAAGGGATTCCTTGTGTGATATGAACATAGCCTTTCAGCTGCGCTCCTGCTCCGTCATAACTATCTCTCTGAAACATCTGAGAGTAAAGATTGTACGTATCTCCTAGGTACGCGTAGGTACCATCAGCATCCTTGTCTCCCACTTCTGCTCCACCTTCTCGACGGACCTGCGGACAACTGGCGCCGCTACAGCTATAGATCACTCTGTTAAGAACTTCTTGTATATATTCTTCTTTATGGAGAATCGATCCTGAAACCAGGTCGACAAAATATGCAGCGTTGAGAATCAGAGGGTCTGTTTGAGAATTGACTGTCACGGCGATGGTCGTATAATTTTTCCCATCCGCATCTATTCCCAGAGCTTTTTTATTCAAAATATACTTTTCTGTTTTGGCGACTATCAGAGGAACAGTTTTATCCTTGAGATCCTCTTTGGCTCGAGACAGAGAGATCTCTTTTGCCCGATCATCCGAAATAGAAGCCGAAGGAACTTCTGTCGTAAGGACTACATTACCATCCGTAGCGTATACTTCATTTTGATTCCGTATGTGTACCCCTATGCCCGCCCCATAGACGGGAACATCGTTCATCTTCTGATTATAAAAAAAGTGTTCATTTTGTAAGACACGGTTGGCGTGTTTCAAAAAAGAGTCTTCATTGTCTTTTGCATAGCGAGTCAGATACGAGTTTGCGAGAAAATCAGCCGGAAGAACAGATACGCTCACTGCCCCACCTTGAGTCTGGGAAGTAAACTGAGGATTGCGCTGAATAAACTCGACAACTGCCCCCGGACCCGAGGCAGTTGTTTTATAGACATACCCTAAAGGTGAGTACAAAGAAAAAGTTGAGATGTTGGCATCTTTTGTCTGACTAGACAAGGGCGAAAGCGCCTCCATATTGATGACGCTTTCCGGACTGGCCGAAGAACGTTTATTAAATTTCACCACTATATACACCCCCAATAAAACGGCGAAGATACACAATAAAACAGCAATTGTTTTTACTTTAAATGAAATCATAGCGGAGAAATAATAAATTCGGCTAAATTGGTTTGTATATCTTTGAGCATAATGCGATGGGAAAACGCTTCCTTCTCCACTTCCATAATTCCGGCAATACCGCCCGTTTTAAAATCCAGTTGGATCGTCTCTGTGCCTTTCTTGGCAAATAAGGTTACGCTTGTTATACAATCACGGCACTGTAAATCGGGCAAAATAATGCTTTGCAGTTCATATTCGACATTGTCTTGCACAATGGGTTCCTTTTCTTGAAGCTTCAAGAGATTGCCCGCTTGTATCTGTGTTCCTTTGACCGATGTTAAGACGTCGTGTGACTGCGTATCGATGAGATTAGAATCTTTTTTACTTCCCGGAATATACTCCAGACTGAGGAAAGATGTCCCCACCTTTTTTATTTTAAATCGGACATGAGCTACTACCTGATCATGTAGCAGTGTCGGCGTTGCAATAGACAATTTTTGTATTCCCGTGAGAATGAGTCTACCATCTTTTTGTTCTTTATAAAAATCAAACGAATTCGAAGAAGAAGAGGCGTCGACAAACTCCACCTGAGACGGATCATATATGATAACGGCATCATAACCCGTAATAGACTTGTCACTTTTACCAACGACCCCTACGTCTGTAGTATTTCCTACTTCGAGTATCTCTTTGCCGGACTCAAGCTGTAAAGAAGCGACTACTGTCGGACTCGGGCTTTGAGAAGGTGTTGTGGATGAAGTCCGCGGACTGCTTTGAAAACGAAAAAAAGATCCGATACCAAGAGTAATAAAGAAAAAAACGACCAGCACTATACCTAAGACCAATTTTCTTCTATGAAGATCCATACAAATAAGAATAGCATATTTGATGATTCTCTATACAATATCTCCAGATTCCGCCTCGAATTCATTCCCGCCAGTGCTCCTTTCCTTATCTACTATTAGGAAGGTCTACTTCTTCAAGGCGAAGATACCAATTTGCGGCGACTTGAGGGGTGCGCAGGAACGAGCACACTCACGGAGCTAAGCAAATTCGGTATCAAGCCCTATCTCTTCTTTTCGGACGTCCGCGCTGTCGGGAACCCTTTCTTCTCGCCACCTGTTCCTCAGAATTTTTATTGAGAAATTTATTAATTAATCTTCTTCATCATAGCGTAGCGACATGGCGGAGATGATAAGAGAGTAATCTTGCGTGTCGATAATTCCATCCATATTCACATCCATTGCTTTCAGCCCCGCATCAACCTTTTTTCCCAAATTATTCCGTACAGCAGAGAGATCGTACGCATTGACGATGCCATCCTGCTCGGGCAAAGGTAGATCTCCTCCCAAAAGAACAATATGTGAGAAGTCAAATGAGTTGTCTCCCGCTTGTAGCGTAATCGACCCTCCTTCACAATGGTACGATGCCGGTTGGCTCTCTGTCGGAGAGATGTCGCAGACTTTTTTCTGTAAGTGCTTACCGCCTTTGACATACAATTTGTATGCCGTCCCCACCGGTGCAGTAAAATCCATGTGTCCATTCCATATACCCTGTTCGCTGGCAATAAATACTCCCGATGATACATACTTTTGGCCTGCAGGATCAATGAGTGTTAGTTTCACCGGCAGTGAATTCCATTCTGATGATGGACGACTATTGATGCCTTGAAATTTGAGTTTTAGGTATACGGCCAATTTTCCCGCCGCACCCATAGTTGGCGTCGTATCCGTGCCGGGATTGATAACGACTGAGCTAGTTTTTATGGAAAATGGCACTAATTCCTGGGTCGTCTGTATTTTATACGCGCCCGCCGGCACCACATTTCCCACGAGAATCTGTGTTTTTTGGACTTTTTTTACCGTAAACCTTAGATTTACAATAAGTGTTTCCTGGTCCTTTTGAAAGATAGTACCCGTCCCATTGGGTGTCTCTGCATACAATTTGATATATCCTTTGCCATTGGCGGCAGATAACGTACTGTTGGTATCGCTCAATCCTTCGATCGCATTTCCCACCTGATACGCTATCTCTTTAAGTTCAAGTGTATTTTTATCAAAATGAAGTCCGACGACATATCCTTGAGAGGCAAATGACTCGGGCGATTTAAGCTTTATGGAGAGAGTCGCATTTTCGCCTTCGGCCACCGTTGTTTTGTCCGCCGAAAGTAAAAGATCTATACTTCCCGACTGATCAGCCCGGCGTTGAATAGTAAATTTTTTTTGGGAAGTAAGCGCATCCATGATGAAGACCATCATGAAAAGAAAAATGATGACGACAGCAAATAAAATAAGGGAGCGCCGAGTATCCATAGGATACTCTTATAATAGCAGAACGAGATGAAACATAAAACATAAAACTTTAAACGTAGAACGTAGTATAAATTTCTTCCTAATTGCGTCATCCTGGTAAGTCCTGAGCGAAGTCGATGGACGCATCCAGGATCGTAGTTAATTCATTAATAACGATTCTGGCGCCGCCCAGAGGGCTCTGCCCGGCGGGAGTCGTCCCCAGAATGACAATGTGTTTTTAACTTATTTCCCTTGCTCCATCTGTATTTGGGGATAGAGAACCTGAAGACTTGAGTCGACAAATTTGGTTTTTTCCTTTCTATTCTGGCTGACCGTCGAGACAATTGTGGCAACACCACCCACTCCCGTTTTAGGCTTCAAGTTAATCCGAAGAATATCTTCTTTATTAAAAAGAGTCGGAGTATTTACATTGAGTTCTTTAATACCTGTAATTGAAAGATACCCGGCTCGTTTGCCTGTATACACACTAAACTCAGGCTTCAGTGAGACGACTTCTTTCAGATCGTATTTGCCAAAATCTACACTTGCCAGGACATCATATCCTGAGATATCTTTTCCTTCCGAAAATGCTTTCACAATAATAGAGTCTCCTTCTTTTCTATAAGAAAGCCAAGCCTTTTTGTCATTCAATTTCATCTTCACCAAAGGCAGTACGATTCCCTCTTTAGCTGAACTTGACGAAATATTTTTTGTCTCTCTGACTGTATCTGTAAATATGAAATAAATAATTCCCGCAACTGCTCCCCAAAAAACAAGCGCTATGATGACGAGCATTTTTTTACTTTTCAGTTCAGAAAAATGAAAATGAGATTTTTTTTGCTCCGGTTGAGTTGTTTGAGATATTTCCTGTGGCACGTCCATATCGGTATATAATTTATAATACACTATTCTTCGTCATACTTTATATTTAATGACTGAAGAACAAGCGAATAATCCTGTGTATCGACCACTCCGTCCAGATTGATATCGCCAACGGACAGAGCTTTCTCGTCTTTCGCCCCCAAATTTTGACGAATATATGATATATCGTACGAATCTATCATCCCGTTTTGGTCGGGTATGTCTCCGGCCAAAATGACTGCTTTACTGAAATCAAGTGTATTGACGCCTTTTAGAAGTTGGACCCTCCCTATTCCACACCTGTACGTACCCGTAGCCGTTTCATTTGGATTTTCTGTACAATACTTCTTCTGCACGTGCTTTGGACCTTTGACCAAAACTGTATATCCTGGACCAAGAGGAATGGTAAGTGGTGAAGTCTTGCCTTCCCAGATTCCTGTTTTGTCAGATACAGGCGTAATTTCTGCCAATGTATCTTGCTCTACGTTGAATAGCGGATTTTTTACCGTCACTTTGACTGTCATTTTCTTAACTGCTCCTTTGGGAGCCGTGGTAATACCCTGGAAACGTAACCGCAGATCGAAAGATACGGAATCCGGTACGGGCGGTTTTCCCGGAGGCGGCGTCGGAATATTGCTTGGTAACGGAGGAGGAGTAACAGGAACATCACATTGACCTCTATATCCCATAACGTCATCTTTCAAAAGAGCCGGCGAATTTTGACTCAGACAATATTCTTGGCCAAATAAGGGATCTTTTGAAATATTACCATTCTTCCCTATCTTGCTGACCAACTTCCCGTCTATATCTGGTACATTGCTCCATACATCATTGTTTACCATAGTGACCTCAATCGCCGAAGCAGTATCTTGACTCAGACCTCCTTTGCTGTTTCCTACGACAATATTATTATTGAAAGTAATAAATCCTTTCGGCATAATCGCATCGATGGGGAGATCCATTATAGAAAAAGCTTTCGCAGCATTTTCTACAATAGTATTGTGGATTATGGCAATTTTTTTATATTCCCCTGTCTTTTTATCACTTCCAGTACCGCCCTTCACCAATATCACACTCTCTCCGCCTGTATTTTGGTGGAATAGGTTATACTCTATCGACGTATCGCCTACCCCTGATAACGTGATCGCTTCCTTTGCGTTACCCATGAATTCATTGTATTCGATAGAAAGACCATTAGTTCCCAGAACAACTATTGGATTGACGACATTTTCAAAGTAGTTATACATCAATCCAGACGAATTCGTATAGTTACTCTCCTGAATAGCAATTGTTACACCCGTATATCCTTCCCTGTTGACATCTACGAATGAGTTATATATCAAATCCACTTGTGAATTTCGAATAGAGATAGCAGCTCTATCTACTCCTCCTCTTTCCATCGTTACAAACTGCATAAAGCCAGATGAGTTTTCCCATATGATTCCATAATTCGTCTTCTCTGGAGTAAGTGTTACAAGACTTAATTTAGACATTTGCCCGGGGTCAGGATACGTGCCGTCGGCTCCATATATAGCCACTTCTCCAATGATAGACAGATTTTTTTTATCTTTTATTACTAATCCTGACGTACCCTGTGCATAAGAGGGATCTGTGTGAGAACCAAGTGTGTATTTTCCTGCGGCAATATGAATAATATATCCCTCCCCGTCTACCGCATCAACGGCCTGTTGCAGATCGTGACAACCTGTTACATCTTGAGGTGTAACGATGATCCTTTTATTTACCGGTATACATTGACTCAAAGGTACTGTCGGTGAAGGAGTCAATGTTGCATTCGGTAAAGAAGTAGGAGTCGCCGTAGGAGACGGACTTAACGTCACGGAGGGAATCACCCCACCATTTAAACTCAGATAGGCAGAGGTTATGGGAATAGGAGTAACTTGATTTGGTGAGTCGGGAGAAATTTTGGTAAATACATTATTGAGCGCCTGCGGACCCGTGGCAGATACCGAAACAAGTGAAGGAAGCTCTGAAAGTACCTGAAATTGTATCGTCACTATTTTTTGACTCGCAGGTATATCTTTCTGTAAAATGATGCCCGTTGCATTTTGAGACTCACCCGCAATGATAATTTTGCCTTTTGTGTTTACTTCTGTCAAAGTATCCGTAGTATCTCCAAGGCCTTCGGAAACTGTACCCGCATGATATGTGATCGAAGTTACTCGCAACGATGATGCATCAAAACCTACGGCAAACGCATAGGTTTGAACAGACATATCGGCTGAGGGAGTCGCCAGAATATCGGCAGAGAACGAGGACAACTGTGTCCCCGTGGTAGTTTGAGCTGAGGGAGAAAAGGAAAGCGCAATTACATCTCCGCCTGCTTTTGACTTAGGCTGATTTTTGTAGACAAATTGAATGAGTATGTATGCAATGACAACAAAAGCAGCTCCTATCAATAGAACTATTCTATGTTTCGAGAGTTTCATATATGGAGCTTAAAATGACGAACGCAATGTTCTGACTACTATATCCCTGTCCTCAGGGGAGACTACTCCATCACCGTTGACATCGGGTATAAAATTGGGGTTCACTTTCGATCCATTTACTATCCGTATGTAGCTTGCGTAGTCCTGCGAATCAACGATACCATCGCCATTTATATCCCCTTTTGTCCGCAACGGTCTTTGACACCAATCTTTTCTTTGAGCAGCAGACGGAGCAGACGTAAATCTATCCTTTTCTGAAGGAATGGCACATTTTATATGCGCAGGATATTCGACACCATCATATTTTTCA
>JAUSJK010000013.1 GCA_030647255.1 bacterium | reverse complement strand
GGGAGTCGAGGGACTAATCCATGTCAGCAAACTGACGGGAGATGAAAATCTTGCTCTAGGACAAAAAATAAAAACCTTCGTCGAACGGGTGAATAAAAAAGACCGCCGCATGAGCCTCATTCTTCCTCAAACAGAGAAACCAATTTTGTATAGATAATAGATATAAGACCTTAGATGTAAGATACTTTGATTGATATTTCTTTCTCTATTTCTCTAGCTTCTTACCTCTAATTTCTATATACTGAATTTATGGAGCAGCATCCGATACCTCGTCAAATTACCTCATTCGAATTCAAGCTTATAGGCTTCATGACGCTCAAGCAGTTTATATATCTCGTGATTTTCATTCCTTTAGGTCTCATTGTGTATTTTCTTTTTCCTATTCCTCTGGTGAATATTCTATTGGGGGTTATAGTCGGCGCCATGGGCGCGGCCTTTGCGTTTGTTCCTATCAATGAGCGGCCACTTGATGTATGGGTGAAAAATCTTTACAAACGTCTTACCTCTCCTACCCAGTATATCTATCGCAAACACAATCTGGCGCTCAATTTTATAAATAATCTTTATTTCGTCACGGATCCGCACAAGGTTATGGCGCACATAGAATCGCAGGAGAAACTGGCGGCGTATCTCGCCAAAGCAAAAACGAATATGCCCCAATCAAATCGAAAACAAGCCATACAGACACTTTTAAGAAAACCGACGGCAGAGCTCAATCCCAAAAAGCCTGTTGCAGTGGCTACACCTCAAGTTTCTCCGCCTGTCCCAGTTTCATCACCTTCCGTCCCGGTAGTTATTCCACCTTCTACGCCCCCATCTTTTACAGGTGGACAACCTCACCCATTTTTCATCGGCGTTGTCAAAAACAATAAACAGATTCCGCTTCCCGGTATTATGATCTATGTGAAAGATGAAAAAGAGGCGGTGGTCCGACTTTTAAAAACGAATCCCCACGGAGTTTTTGCGACGTATAATCCTATTTCTCCAGGCGAGTATGCGTTTGAGGTGAAGGATCCAAAGGGGGGGTATTTTTTTGATACAATGAAATATAACGTACTACCCGAGAATCCGACGGAGATTGAAATATATTCGAAAGAATTGTTGTAAATTAGAAATTTTTTCATGCCAGCACAAAAACCAACTTCTCCGGTAAAGTCGACGACACAACACTTCATAGAAATAGAAGATGTCAAAGATGATATCTTGCTGACGAAAGATTCATCGGCGGCTATCGTCGTCGAAGTCGGAGCAGTCAACTTTTGGCTTTTATCCCAGGAAGAACAGCTCTCGATGATCTATGCGTATTCGAGCTTGCTCAATTCTTTATCGTTTCCAGTGGAGATACTTATCTTATCCAAAAGAATGGACGTATCTTCGTATGTCGAATATCTCAATTCCAAGATCAGAACCCAACATGTGGAACTTATAAAAACACGTCTCACAAGTTACCAAGATTTTATAAAAAATATCGTCAAAAAAAATACGGTTCTCGAAAAAAGATTTTTTTTCGTGGTGCCTTTTTCACCTTTAGAGCTAGGAATGTCGGGAGTCAACGCAAAAGGACTCAATAAAGAATATGTTATAAGTCGCGCCAAAACTTCACTCTATCCCAAACGTGATCATCTCTTAAGACTTTTGGCAAAAGTAGGGTTAAGAGCGACCGTACTGCAAAAACAGGAGCTGACGGATCTATTCTATAACCTATATAACCCTTCGAATGTAGGAAAACAGCTGGCACCGATAGATACATATACAGATGTGATATTGACAAGCGGCTGAAACATATTAAATATCAAAAATCAAATATCAAAACTACATATTAAAAATAAAATATAAGAAAAAAAGATAGAGGAACAGGTGTCAGAGTGGCAGGGATCCCGACACGCGCACAGATCTGGCGATATTCGCCGCCAGTCGAGCACTGGCGGGAGGGAAACTCTGACGGAATCTGGACAAAATTATTCATGAAGGAGGAATTTTCATTATGGTTTTTGGTCTAGGTAAAAAAAAATCACAATCCACCGGCTCTGTCCCCGCAAGCGCCCAAAATGTCGCCAACGTCATTGCCAAAGGGACGGTGTCCATCAAAGACATCATTGCTCCCTCTTTTGTCGAGGTGGATTTTAACCATCTTAAAATAGACGACAAATATTACCGTACATTTTATGTCATAGGCTACCCAAGATACGTGTCCGCCAACTGGCTTTATTCTCTCATCACATTTGATCATCCGCTCTATATCTCGATGTATATTTATCCGACGGAGTCAAAGAGCGTTCTTGAAGATCTGAAACAAAAAATAGCCGAGATGGAAGCGACAATAGAAGGCCAGATAAAAGCGGGCAAGGTAGTTGACCCTACCGTACAGGTGGCCCTTGACGACGCGCTTTCTCTTCAAGCAGAGCTTGCCAAAGGGGCAGAAAGATTTTTTCAGTTTGGTCTCTATATCACCGTGCCCGCCGACAGTCTTGAAGAACTGGGACAGATCTCCAAACAGATTGACTCCGTCCTTGCTTCTTTACTGATTGTGGCCAAACAGGCGACTCTCGAGATGGAAGAAGGGTTTAAATCAACTCTGCCGATGTTTTACGACAAACTAAGTGTCTGGAGAAACATGGATACGACCTCGCTCGCGACTACATTTCCTTTTTCGACCGCCTCTTTGACCCGTAACGAAGGCATTTTGTATGGTGTTAATCAGCACGACGGCAGTCTGATTATTTTTGACCGATTCACACTCGAAAATGCCAACTCGGTTATTTTGGGAAAATCAGGAGGAGGAAAAAGTTTTTTTGTGAAACTGGAAGCGATGAGACTCCTCATGATGGATATACAGGTCATGATTATCGATCCGGAAAACGAATACCAAAAGTTGTCAACCTCCATGGGGGGAGAGTTTATTGAGTTCTCTTCTAATTCCGCCTATAAAATAAATCCGTTTGAGCTCAACGATGTTGAGCCGGAACCGGATGAACTGCAGAATAAAATTCTTAATCTCCATTCATTGATGAGAGTGATCATGGGAGATTTAACTCCGGCACAAGACGCTCTGCTTGACCGTGCCTTGGTCTCGACATATAGACAAAAAGGAATCACACAGGATCCGGAAACATTTAGCATAGAAGCGCCTCTCCTTGAGGATTTATACAAAATACTCATGGGCATGGAAACACCCGAGGCAAAAGAACTCGGAGATCGTCTCGAAAAATTTGTCAAAGGATCGGCGGCCGGCATATTCAACCAGCAGTCAAACTTCGATATCCGCAACCCTTTTACCGTATTTGGCATACGGGATCTTGAGGAAAATCTCCGACCGATTGCGATGTACATAGTTTTGGACTATATCTGGAACAGAGTCCGTAAAGAAAAGAAAAAAAGAGTTCTAATTGTCGATGAGGCATGGTATCTCATTAAACACAAAGACTCGGGTACGTATCTTTTTAATTTTGCCAAGCGTGCCCGTAAATATCTGTTGGGTCTCACGACTATCACACAGGATGTAGAAGATTTCTTGTCGACAAACGAAGGCAAAGCTATCATCACCAACTCGAGTTTACAGGTTATTCTCAAGCAATCGACCGCGGCAGTTGATAAAATTACAGAAACATTTTATCTGACGGGCGGTGAAAAACACTTTCTGCTTTCGGCGGGAGTGGGAGAAGGATTATTTTTCGCCGGCCAGTCACATGTAGGTTTTAAAGTGATCGCCTCGGAAGAAGAAAAAGGACTGATTGAGTAGGAAGTAGTATCTAGTATTTTGTATTTGGTATAAGAAGTAAGAAAGTACTTCGTCATTCTGGGGATGACTCCCGCCGGGCAGAGCCCTCTGGGCGGCGCCAGAATCGTAGTTACTACATTGACAACGATCCTGGACGAGCCAGGATGACGTAGATAATAAAAATAATTTATGTTACACGTTCCACGTTCTACGTTACACGCGTATGCCTTTTAAACTTCCTTTCATAACTCGCGGACATAGGGGCGGTATGGATTTTCGAGAGACTGATGTTGATATCTCTCCTTTGTGGCTTGTGGTATATCTCAGCATCGTCTGCATTTTTTTTGTGGTCATGATACTTCGACTTTTCCAACTGACTGTCGTCAAAGGCGAGTATTATCGGGGATTGGCAGAAAACAATCGTATACGGGAAATTCTCGTCGAACCCGAAAGAGGAACACTTGTGGACCGAAAAGGCGTAGTTCTTGCTCAGAATTTTTCGGCGGATCTTCACAGTGACGGTACCCGGCTCGTATCAAAAAGAATGTACGAAGATGTCGCCCCTTTAGCTCATATCATCGGCTATAGACAGATTGGAGACACGCGCGATCTGGAACAGGATCCGTGCACGAATAAGATGAGAGCTGGGGATAAGGTAGGGAAAAAAGGCATAGAGAAAATCTATGAATGTGATCTTAGGGGTACCGCAGGGAAAAAATTGGTCGAGGTCGATTCGACGGGAAAAGTCATCCGGACGATCAATGTCGCTCCTCCCGTTTCGGGGAAAACACTCCATCTGGCTGTTGACTCAGAACTGCAGAAAAAAGCGTTCGAACAGATCAAAGGAAAAAAAGCCGTTGTGGTGGGGCTGAAGCCGGATACAGGGGAAGTGCTGATTCTCGCATCAGCCCCTTCGTTTGATCCACAGGATTTCGAAGACGGACAGGCGGATATAGGCCATTATTTCACGGATAAAGACAAGCCTCTTTTTAATCGGGCGGTCGAAGGAACTTACCCGCCTGGATCCGTTTTTAAAATGGTTTTAGCCGTTGGGGCTCTCGAAGAAAAAAAAATAGACGAGACGACCATAATTCAAGACAACGGTTTCTTAAAAGCCGGCCCTTTGGAGTTTGGCAACTGGTATTATCTGCAGTACGGGAAAACGGAAGGGCATGTCGACATAGTCAAGGCGATACGCAGATCAAACGATATTTTTTTCTATACCGTGGGAAATAAGCTGACGCCCGAGGGAATAAAACGCTGGGCCGAAAAATTTGGCTATGGGAATAAAAGCGGCATCGGTCTTAACGAGGCCGAAGGCACGATCCCGTCTCCGTTTTGGAAAGAAGAAACGCTCAAAGAACAATGGTATTTGGGAGACACGTACAATATGTCTATCGGACAGGGATACATATTAACGACGCCCCTGCAAGTTGCTGTCTCGACAGCCGCTCTTGCGAATAACGGGTCTCTCTGTACTCCTCAACTTCTCAAAATAAGCTCAGGTGACGGTGTTGTCTCTCAATGCAAAAAACTGCCTGTTTCCGCTAAAACACTTTCTTTGGTGAAAGAAGGCATGATCGGCGCGTGTTCAACGGGAGGAACAGGCTGGCCGTTTTTCGATTTTGGTATCGGAGAAAAAACGGCTTCTACTTCTGCTTCACTTTCCGGAAAAAAACAATTTCAACCAATCAAAGTTGCCTGTAAAACGGGGACAGCCGAAGCACATGCGGATTCGAAAAATCCTCACGCCTGGTTTACCGTCTATGCTCCAGCAGAAAAACCCGAGATAGTATTGACAGTACTCGTCGAAGAAGCGGGTCAAGGTTCCGACATCGCCGCCCCCATCGCTAAAGAAATCCTCAAGTCGTATTTTGAGAGGAAAGAATAATTTTAGCGAGGTTTAAATCTATGCATTCCTGTGATTGCTGCGGGAAGAGCATAGGCGGACACATTGGACACTCCATAATTTTGTAGCGATTCACCTC
>JAUSJK010000044.1 GCA_030647255.1 bacterium | reverse complement strand
CGATCTCACTTTTGGCAGTGAGCATAAGAACAGGTGTATCTTTCTTTGACTCACGCAATTTTTTACATACTTCAATTCCCGTCATTTTGGGGAGCATCATATCCAGAATAATGAGGTCATATGTTTCCTCTTTGGCGAGATAAAGCCCTTCTTCCCCGTCATACGCTTGATCCACGGCAAAACCTTGTTCAACCAATCCTTTCTTGATGAAATGCGACAACCGTATTTCGTCTTCAACCAATAGTATCCGCATAGTAAGTGTTATTAGTATTCTATCGTTTTTTTATTTATTTTTCCAAATCCAATACTTCGTCTATCCGTATCTGTGACACGAACTCCGGGACGTGAGAGACAAGAATCATCATTCCTTGATAGGCACTTAACGCTTCCGCGATGCGGGGAAGATGCCGGAAATTAATATGGTTCGTCGGTTCATCGAGTATCAGAAGCCCGGGTTTTTGTAGCACCAATCTGGCAAATGATACCAATCCTTTTTGCCCCTCGGACAGAGAACCTATTTTAGAATAAATATGTTCTGAAGTGATCAGAAATCCTGCCGCCACTGAGCGAATATGTTGTTCGTAGATAGTACCGTCCGTTTCTTTAACTACTTTCGTAAAAGATTCATACACTGTGTCATTGAAATCAAGAGTGGAAAAGTCTTGGCGATAGTAACCGATACGAATACCCGAAGACATGGAAACTCCTTTGGCTATCCCGTTTGCAAGTGATTCAATGAGGGTGCTTTTGCCAATACCATTTGGCCCGATGATACGCAGATGCTTATTTTTAACCAGAAATATGCTGGCGGGTTTCGTGATTTCATGATGATCTTTCATGACGGTGAATGATGATATTTTCAGATGCTCATTGACCAAACCCTCTTGGGTGGGAATAATAAATGGGCGAATGGTTTTATCTTCCCGGCGCACAGCAACTTTCTCACTTTCCATTTTCTCGGCTTTTTCCCGCATCTTTTTTGCGACCAACCGCATCTTACCGCCTTTGTTGGCAAAAAAGTTTGATTTGTCTTTATTTTCCTGGATCCCTTTTTCCATCTGGGCATTTTGTCGTTGCTCCCGTTCGATACGCAACGCAATTTGTTCCACCACATCGTTGTAGTTACCGGCATACTGCTCGATTTTTTTCGTGAAGTTATCTAAATACAAAACTCCTTCCGTAAAGGCATTTAAAAAATTGGCGTCGTGCGAAATGACAACGACGCTTTTTTTATAATTCATGAGAAAGTCGGTCAGATGAGAGATACCCGTGTGGTCAAGATTATTTGTGGGCTCATCAAGCAAAAGGAGGTCAGGGTCCTGAATAAGTGCGGAGGCCAGAAGAATGCGCGCCTGTTGGCCGCCGGAAAATGACTTAATAATTTTGTCCTGGGGTGCTTTCAGATTGACGACGGCCAAAACACTACTCAGTCTTCGTTGTAATTCATGCGGCTCAACATCGCCCAAGCATTTCTGAAAATATTCTTCGACCGTAAGAGTCATGTCCGAAGGCGCAATAACCTGGTGCGCCGTCGCAACGATAAGTCGCTTATCCACTGAGATTTCGCCCGATGTGGGCTCTATTGCTTTAGTAATCAGTTTGAAAAGGGTACTTTTGCCGGCGCCATTTTGGCCCATTAAAGCAACCTTCATGCCCTTGCGGACAGAGAAGCTAACTTCGTCGATAATGGTTTTGTCGTGCCCAAAGTCAAAGGAGACTTGAGAGAACTTTATGATCGTTTCCAAGAGTACTATTTTACCATACTCCACCTTGAGAAATGACTAATTTTCATTTGATATTGACCTGGTTGGCGCAAATCCAGCCCTTCCCGCATGAGTGACTCTGTAAAAGACTCTTGACACGTTTTACTGCCATATTTGCATAAGTGTTGGTATAAAAAGTTTTCTCCCTTCATCTATCCACTCTTGAGGTTTAAAATCATGATTATTCACTCCGGTAGGATAAACATTGTGTATGTTAATATTATTTTTGCTAGTTATTTTTTCTAAATCTTTTATAACTTGTCTATTATCAATAAGCAAATCATTTTCTGACAATAACAAATTAATAACAAGTTTCGGATGTAATGGTCCACTGGAAAAACTGGGAATTGAGATAAGACGATCGTACTTGGCATCAATACTTTCTCCTGGCTCAAAACTATCCTGAATGAGATATCCTATTACTTCTTTTGCCTTGTAGGCAAATCGTAGTCCACTTTTAGCCAGGAAAGGAGGTAATTGTTTCAGAAGCGAGACTGAGTTACCTTTTATACTTCGTTCATTTATGCAAGGCATCATAAGAATCAACCCATCGATCTCTATAGTCTGACTATCTTCTGCAAATAATCTCTGGGCCAATCTTAGGGCATATCCCGCTCCTAATGACGAACCCATCAAAACTGCCTTATTAATTTTATAGGTGGTACTTATTTCTTTTATCTGCTTCTCTATTTCTGCCATTGCTTGATTCAAATTAAAAGGTGATTCTGTAAACTTTAATGTCAGGGAATTAAAGTAAAGATCTGCACCCATATCATCCTTTATTTTTCTCAGCGCTCTCTCTTGGCTTCTGGTATTAGATCCCATACCGGGAATAATAATAAGGAGTCTATTTCCCGCCCCTTCTTCCAGATGAAGTGCATAT
Organism: bacterium; assembly: GCA_030647255.1. Lineage (GTDB taxonomy): Bacteria > Patescibacteriota > Microgenomatia > UBA1406 > GWC2-37-13 > JAUSJK01. The sequence continues at coordinate 353 of JAUSJK010000044.1, read as the reverse complement.
TTGAAAAACTTTTTATTAAAATTAATTTCCTTCGATTGAGTAATTCTTAATCCTGATTCTTTTTCCATAAATTTATAGAATTTTTTGTTAATAAACCATATCACGGTACTAAGTTTCGAGGATAAATGTAGACATGGTGTTTCCTTTTTCATAGACGACTTTGTAGGAAACTACCTTATTACTTTTTCCAAAAATATGAGGAAGTACTTCTTTGATCTCACCTAGTAGATTATCAAGTTTTGCTATTTCTTGTGGAGTCAACCACTTGAGTTCGCCATCATTTTCTGTATTTTCTTTGAGTGTTCCTCCCGCGTAATCGGCTACTAAAAAATGAAAATAAAGTTCCTGATCGA
>JAUSJK010000043.1 GCA_030647255.1 bacterium | reverse complement strand
AAAATGATAGCCCCTGAAAGGCCTTTTTGCACGATCTCGGTTATTTTTTGTCCAGAATTATCTTGAGGAAACATAATACTATGAGATAGATTGTATCATATCTCCCACCCGTATGTCAAGAGACGGATTCAGGATCATGCCCGCTTCTTGGTCCTTCTTGACCTCCTGGGTAGGCTTAGCCCTTACTTTGAGAGATACGAGCTTTGACTTGCCAATCATATTCCCGTCCCGATAGACTTCAACAGAGTCTCCCAAATTGATTTTTCCCTTGACGATCTTTACCCCAAATATTTTTTCTCCTTCGATAATAAAAGAGGCTAAAAGCTTTGCCTCTCCTTTCATACTTTTTTCCTTTATTTCCTTTTCTTGGAGAAGACGAGAGACTTCTTGGAGCTCTTCTATGAGTTCATAGATTATATTATAGGTTTTAATAATTACTTTTTCCTGTTTGGCAAGTTCTCTCACTTCGTTATCCATCTGTACAGAAAAACCGATCACTATAGCGCTGGTTGTTTTGGCGAGAAATATATCTGATCGATATATATCTCCGATGGTGCTAAGGATAATTTTGACACTTTCATTTTTATTCAAATAGTTGTTGATTGCCTCAAGAGATCCTTGGGAGTCCGCTTTGACAATAATAGAAAGTTTCTTTTCCGTAACTTTGGGCGCATTGAACATTTCCATCGTTAAAGTTTTAGATTGTATCTTTTTTTCGGCGGGTGCAGTAGATGGGTTTGCCATGGAAGTAATTTTCTCTCCCACATCGGGCATTTCATTGAATCCCATAAGCTCAAATGGTTGGGATGGAATAACGACGTCGACGGGAATGCCTTTGTCGTTTATCAGTGCTTTTATTTTTGCTTGGTAGCTGCCGGCAAAGACCGTATCGCCTTGTTTCAGAGATCCTTGCTTAATAATGGCGCTTACCGCAATACCCCGTCTGTCTTTTTTCTTTTCAATGATATACGCTTCGGGAGATGCGTCAAGATCTGCCTCTAGATGAAGTTCGGACGCGACCAGAAGTATAGACTCAAGCAGTTCATCCACTCCGGTACCTGTTTTAGCCGAGATTCCGACAGATGGAACAGTGCCGCCCTTGTCATCCGTAATTATTTCATATTTCATTAAGTCTATTTTTACTTTGTTTGGGTTGGCATCGGGGAGGTCCATTTTATTAAAAGCAACAATAAATGGAATTTTAGCATTCTTGATATGAAAGATAGACTCCACAGTCTGAGGCATAAGAGAATCTTTTGCGTCTACGACAAGAATTGCGATGTCGGCAACAGATGCGCCTCGGATTCTCAGTTGGGAGAACGCTTCATGTCCGGGAGTATCAATAAAAGTGATTTTGTTGACGTCATAGCCTTTAAAATCAGTCGTGACTTCGTATCCTCCTATTTTCTGAGTGATTCCTCCGTGTTCTTTGTTGGCAACGTGTGTTTTACGAATATAATCGAGGAGCGTCGTTTTGCCGTGATCAACGTGGCCTAAAATTGCGACTACGGGCGGTCTGGTTATTTTTTTCATAATAAAATTGACGTTTAAGAGATTTATTTGAAATACGCTCGATACCACGTTTTTCGCCCACCGACACCCTCTGATGAGGGACCCTCGGTGATTGGCTCAAAACGGATATCTTCGCTTGAATAATTTATTTCTAGTATTAGTTTTTTGGTTCTTCCTTTTTTTCCTCTACAGGAACAACTTTAGGAGTAGAAGATGTCTGAACAATATCAATCTCGTAGTTTGTGAGGCGGGAAGCAAGATTGACGTTGATACCACCTTTTCCTATCGCAAGAGGCGCCTGGCTTTCATCAACGATAACCTGGGCTTTTCTTTTATCCGTGTCCAATTTTACTTCGATAATTTTGGCCGGAGAAAGCGCCGATATCAAAAAAATTCTGTCTTCGGCGTTCCATTGAATAATATCGATTTTCTCCTGTCCTCCGAGTTCGTTGGTGACTGTCTGTACGCGTACGCCTTTTTGTCCGACACAGGCGCCGACAGGATCAACCCCTCCCTGTGCGCTAAATACGGCAATCTTGGCTCGTTCGCCTGGTTCGCGAACAACTTTTTTAATCTCGACAGTGCCACTGCTGATTTCAGGCACTTCTCTTTTGAAAAGTTCCGAGATAAGTTGGGGTGCCGAGCGTGAGATGACAACCCGTGAATGTCCAAATTTATCCTCACTAATATCCTTGAGAAAAAATATGAAAGAGGCATTAGGTGTATATTTTTCATTTCTCATCTGTTCTTCCTTGGGAAGGACAGCTTCTGTTTTTCCTATGTCAATAAATGCGTTATACCCGTCAAATCTAATCACTCTGCCTTTGATAAGACTACCCACTTGTTGTTTGTAATGCGAGATAACAGTTTTCTTCTCCGCTTCCCGAATTTTCTGAAGAATTACTTGTCGGGCAGTTTGTGCCGCAATTCTGCCGAAACCCGGAGGCGTGATATTTTTTTCTTCCTTGAGGATCTTTGTCTCACCAGTATCTCGGCTGACCTGAACTACTATTGATTCTTCAAATATATCCGGATGTTCTTTCTTAAAGGCAGCCAAAATAGCCGCTTCCATTGAAACAATGACATCCTGAGGAGAAATACCCCGTTCGGTTGCCACTTGATTAAGTGCGAGTGTGAATTCACTTTTTATTATTGCCATACGTGTAATTGTAGCACAAAGAGTAAGGAAATCAATGCGTGAGAGGCTGAAAAAGTCAGGAGTTATTTCTTTTTATCTTCTTTTTTTGCTAGGGGTTCCTTTTTTTCCGGGGTTGGAGCGGCTGCAGGAGCGGTTGGGCTACCGGCTTCAGCTGGAGCACCTTCCTCAGTCTTAACTTCTGTGATAACTTCTGGGGTAGCAGTAGTTGTTTCAGGCGTGACACTCTCTTCTTTATGGGCGACGACGGAAAGAATCACTTTTTCCGGATCTTCCTTTACAGAATAGTTAGTTGTTACAGCCAAGTCTTTTACTCTAATTTCCTGTCCGATTTCTTTCAATATGGTGATATCTATCTCGATACTTGAAGGAATATCTGTCGGCAACGCTTCTATCAAGAGATGATCGCTCTGTGTGAGAAGTATACCGCCTTTTTGATTAACAGCTTCAGAGGCCCCTTTAACTTTTACAGGTACTGTAGTTTCTATCTTTTTGGTAAGATCAATTCGTCTGAAGTCTATATGTAAAATCATATCGGATATAGGATGTCTCTGCACATTGCGGATAAGTGTAGGAATGACCGTGCCGTCGTGTGTAACATAGACGATTCCTGTCTCTTTAGCGGCTTTGTATGCATTTGAAAAATCCTTTTGATCTACGGAAATTGATCGGGATTGGAAATCAGGTCCGAAGATGTTGGCAGGAATAATGCCTTGTTTTCTCAGTTGTTTTACTTTTTTCCCAGTTACCTCACGAGTGGTTGCATTCAATTCAATTTTATTTTGTGTATGTGTCTTCTTTACCATAAGTATCTTTTAATAATTCAATAAAGAAAATTTTATCCGTTGCCAAAGAAGTATTATAGAGTATGTAATTTTCTTTTACAAGCGGAGTAAAGTTTTGGTTGACAATATATATATTTGAGGGAAGAGATATTTTTAAGACAAAATCAGAGTTGGGTGTGCCGATTTGTTTTTGTACAATAAGTTGATATACGCCTCTTCCATTTTCTAATTGCGAAGGAAGTTTATAGGTAACTTCAATATCTGTTGATGTTTTTGGGGGGATTTCTATATAAAAGCCTAAGGTTTTATACTGGTCTTCTTTTGTATCATATGATTCAATTTGAGTTTCATTTTTGGTAAGTTTTTTCACATCACTACCCTTGGGGATTGCAATCTGCATATAGTTACGATACGTTCCTCCCGGGAACACATCGCCGTAAGAATCATTTTTAACTGATATTTTCAACGTATTTGTAATTGAACCATTACGATCTATTTTTACAGTCAGAGATGATGTTCGGTTGACAAAAAAATTCGCTTTATTCACTCCAAGATTGGCGTCGTAGGGAAAAAGATAGTCTACGACACAATTGGTGACAGTCGAAGAACATTGAGGCAATATACTTCGTCCTGACCAGTAATATCCGTCGATGAGAGATTGAAGATGCGGATCTTGAAAATACATTACAATCTGTTTTTCATCAAGAGACTTTTTGATCATGTCAACAAGTTTGACCGGGGAAACGGACTCAATATTGAGGATGAGCTGGTTAACGACTGACCCAAGGAATTTTTTCTTTTGAATCGATCCGGCAAAAAAATCTTTCTCTGAGTATACCTGCGCCTTGATATAAAAGTTATCCTGATTGACTATTTCTTTGTAGTCGGGAATATACAAACTACCTGTGGCTTGAAGAATGTTTTGGATACTGGTGGTCGTTAAAAGAATACTCCCGTCAAAGTTTGTAACGTGTAACTCTTTTTCAAGAAAGAAAAGAGCCTGCTTGTAATTTTCATAAAAGTCGGGAGAAAAGGCAGAATCGCGTAAAAACCAATGCGGTTGTTTGAGATATGTTCGAATTGGTTCAGGCGGTTCGATATGAGCATTGAGTTGTCCATCAGCGTCATAGACATCGTATATGGACAGATTTTTTATTGAATAATTGCCCACTGTGAGAACCCCAAATGATCCTATAAATCCGCCGCCGGGTCGTAGTTCCATATTATTGGCGAAGAGGAGAAGATATTTCTTTTCTGTTTCTGTTCCCAAAAGTATTGTTGTATAAGGGAGCAGCTTTCTTGCGGTGTCAGCAAGGTCCACTCCATGTTTCATCTGAATTTTTTTTGATCTGAGATAGGCGTTCCATTCAGGAAACTTTTGGTAGAGTCCTTCTAATGAAATATAGGCCGCATCGATTTCTTTCTGCATATCTTTCATCAGTATTCTGGTTTGTTCGATTTCATCTTTACTTTTTTCATTTTTGAAAATAGAGCCGACAAGTTTTTGTCCTTTCTCTTGAAGTGTGATTGCCGAATGGAGAAGAAGTCCCGTTTTTTCGTGTATATATAACATGTCATCCGGCATTAATACAATCGAGAAAAAAAGGAATGTGGGACGCGAGAAAGAATATAGTTTTCGCGCCAGAGAAACATAAGTATCACCTTTTTGAGTAGAGACTAGAGTATTTGTAGTATCTTTTTTCATTAGTGATTGATAAGCCTGCATATAAAATAAGGTTCCCGCCAAAAGTGGAAGCACAAACATAAAGTGAAAAAGGATAAGAAACAAGACTGATAAAAGTGCAACCTTTTTTTTGCTGGGAAGTTTAAATACAAAACTTT
>JAUSJK010000062.1 GCA_030647255.1 bacterium | reverse complement strand
TCAAAATAATTTTAATCATTAATAAAATCGATAAAAGAGATGCGAGACCTCAGGAAGTAGTGAGCGAAGTTGAGAATTTGTTCTTACAATTGGCTGAAGATGATAGCTCTCTTTCATTTACAACTTTGTATGCGGTGGGTAGAGACGGGAAAGCATTTTATACGCTGCCTGAGAACTATAGTCCGGAGATGGAAGGCGATTTAAAACCTCTTTTTGAGACGATTGTCAAAGATATACCCAATGCGGTAGAAAACGAAGATAAACCTTTTCAACTGCTCATTTCCACACTGGATTATGATAATTATGTAGGCAAACTTTGTATTGGCAAAGTTACCCAGGGAAAGCTTAACAAAGGACAGTCCGTAGCTCTTGTGGATGGAGCACATACTCTAGGAATTCATAAAGTGCAAAAATTGTATACAACAGCCGGACTTCAAAGGATAGAAGTGGATCAAGTCACTGCCGGAGATATAGTCACGATTGCGGGCATAGCTGAGCTTACTATCGGAAATACGGTGACGGATCCGGAACATCCTGTCAGTCTTCCCAAAATACACGTCGAAGAACCGACTATCAAAGTGACTATCGGACCTAATACGAGTCCGTTTGGTGGAAAAGAAGGAAAATACTCTACCTCCCGTCAGATAAAAGAAAGATTAATGAAAGAAAAGGAGACAAATCTTGGACTCAAGATAGAGCCGGATCCGGAGGGAGTTAACTTTATCGTCCATGGAAGGGGAGAGTTGCACTTGGCCATACTCATTGAAACGATGAGACGAGAAGGGTTTGAAATGCAAGTGTCCAAACCTCAGGTAATATACAAAACAATCGATGGTATAGTCTGCGAACCATATGAGGAAGTTACCATCGACATCGGTCAAGAATTTGTGGGCATGATCACGGAGGAACTGGGAAAAAGAAAAGGTGAAATGCGAGATATGATCGCCAATAGAGGCAATGACGTTCGATTGGTATATAAAATATCATCCCAGAATTTATTGGGAATTAGGAGTAATCTTCTTACTAAAACAAAAGGAACGGCTATTTTGAGTACCTACTTTTTGGGATTCTTCCCCAAAGGGGGAAAAATGGAATCCATCCGCAATGGAGTTCTTATTGCGGTCAAGCCTGGAGTAGCGATGGGATATGGACTGGCCAACTCGCAAGAAAGAGGCCAGCTTTTTATAGGTGTGGGAGTTGCCGTATATGAAGGTATGATCGTGGGAGTATCCAGCCGTGAGATGGATATAGAGGTCAACGTCTGCAAGGAAAAAAAATTGACAAACAACAGATCTTCCGGAGAAGGAGTCTCTATCTCTGTGACTCCTCATACGGAGATGAGTCTGGAGCAATGTCTTGATTTTATTAATGATGATGAAGCACTTGAAGTCACTCCTATCAATATCCGCATGAGAAAAAGATTCCTTACTCTTACAGAAAGAAAAGTAAAATCCCGCTAAATTAAAAATCCTATCTATTGAAGTTTTTTACTCCCATATATTGTAAATAATCGGAGACAACCTTATTTGAAGTTTTATTACCATGGTCAAAAGGATAGAGTTTAAGGATATGTCGATCTTTCTTGTAAGGAAACATCTTAATAAGTTTGTTGTGATAATTTACTGAGTTACCATAGTAAATACTCACGTCTTTCTTCCCGTGACCAATAAATATTTTGGCATTTTTTAAGTACTTAAGATTATCTACCGGATTAAGATCGTCTTCTCCTGTAAAGTGTTTTTTCCACGAACTATTAAGGATTCCCCGATAGAGAAATTGATAGCCGTCTTCTTTCATTGCTTTAAAAAAGCCCTCTACTGTTTCTTCTATCTGACCCTTAGATTTTCCAATATTTGCCCAATTAAGCATCGGGTAGATGCCGCAAATGTTGGTGATTTCTTTGTTGAACCTTGGGAGAAGAGTGACATATGCACCTCCAAAACTTCTGCCGATGAAGTGAACCTCATCATAATGGAGCTTTTTCTTAAGACTTGCATAGTTACATACCCCAGTACATCCAACAATGAATGCGTTGTATAGATGAAGAAATGTCTTCACACAATTTAGTGGAGTAAACATTCCTTCACTTCTTCCGTACCCTATGTAATCTGGTACATATAAATCCGTGTCATAGCCCATGATCACAGATGCATCATTTAACTTTCCACTATCTGGAGGTAACGGTGCACCAATACCATAGACGACAATTCTTTTTGTTTTTCGGCCTGGCACTGTATAGTGCATACCCGCAATATGACCGATTTTTAAAAACTGGACGTGATAATTATTCATAGATCTATTTCTAACCCCATCTATTAATATTGATATTCGGAGCGATGTATGTTTCGAGAGTATGAGGTATAAATGTAGCTAGGCTTTCGCTTCTTTGCCCCGAAAAAGCCTCATAAAAACCGTTTCTATAATTTCCTGGCGGATCAAGAGACACCATTAAGTCGGGAGGAGAGGCCAACTCTTTCAATCCTTGTCCAGCAAGTCCATATCCTATTAAAAAACCTGTTACTTCTCTTTGTGCCTCTTTTACTACTGACCTTTTTTTTATGAGAGCCATGATTTGACCGACGGCTATTTCTGCCACCCGACTATTTATTCCTGCTCCCATAAGCTCCAATATAAACGCGTCTGGATCTTGATTCTCCCCAGGATGAACATCCATCGCGTCAACTGATTCATACAAATCGATCGGTACGTTTTTGAGAGAAGGAAGAATGTCACTAAGATGGGAAAACTCGAACTCGACATCCCTAAGACCTAATGAATCCTGTACTTCAGTTAAGTAAGACTCGTAAGAACCTGCATTTTGGTCCAGACAACTTCGTAAATTTTCGTCTGTGTCGACACCAAACTGTGCTTTTAGTGTGCTTGCGTTGATCACTCCTACGTCCCCAAAATAGATTCTTCCTTTTGTTTTTATTCCTATTTGTCTAAAAAATCTATTTACCCGCTCGATCGTAACAAGGTATCGATCGAACTTATTACGGTAACGAGGAGCTTTGTCTAAGCTGTCAGTAACTCCTGTAATAGCGCTAAAATCTCCTTCAGGTCTCTTTGGGTCAAAATAATAGAGAGGACAGGTAATTGTATCAACACAAAAGGCGGGATTCTTTCCTTCACTCTCTTTCTGGATATAACTCTCAAGTGATCTTCGTACTCGTCCTACGAAATAACCAGGCCTTCCATGTAAGTCTCCAACTGGTCTAAGTACCTCAGTAAAATCCTTTGCAACACCATCAAAATACTTTTGTATTTCTTTCTGAGTAATATCTTCCGGTCTTAAAACCAATCTATTTTCCATAAATTTTTTGAAAATTAATAAAAAAACCTCCCTTTCAGGAGGTTATTCTTTTACTTTTTATTTGCTTTAATTTGCTACATAGTAAGATTAACCTCCTTTTTCAGAAGGTTTTGCCAGCTACTTAAATTATTTCTGTTTCCAATATATTTCATATTAAATATTCTGAAATCTTCCTTTCTGTATTTCTTTAGATCCGCGAGTAACAGTCGCAACTCCTACATTCAACCTTTTGGCAATTTGATGCTGAGAAACCCCTTGCTTGAGCATTTTTACTATTTGAAGGCGCGTAGGAATTTCTTCAAGTTCCTGTGGAGTAAGAATTCCCAACAGGAACTTAAACATCCCCTTTTTTGTATCAATATTTAATAGCGCCTCAATTAAATCATTTAGTTCATTATCTTGGTGAGTCATATTGTACTAGTATACTAGTACAATAGTATAATGTCAAGCCATTTCAATTTTATTGAAATATTTCAATATCATTTCCCGATGATTCCAGGCGATATTTTTTAATGTTTCAACTTCACTATAAGAAAAGAAATGTAACTCAGATATCTCATCGTCTTTGGCCAAAATAGTTCCTGAATATTTTCCATCATAATACATGACGTGACTATGGAGTTTCTTTTCGGGAAGGATATATTCGGTAAAGAAAAGGTAGTGAGGAGTAAATATTAGTTGAAGTTCTTCTTTTATTTCTCTTTGTATTCCCTTTTTTGCAGTTTCGCGCCATTTAACTTTTCCACCGGGAAGTGACCACTTTTCTTTTTCCGGCTCTTTAACTCTTCTTACTAAAAGAATTTTATTTTCTTCATTTACAAGTATCGCTCTCACAATAATCTCGATCATACCCTCATATTATAAACATCTTTTAATAGGAGAGAGAAATGAAAATCTTTGATAACGGCCATTCTCTGGGGTGTTGAAAATAATCCTATAGTAAAGTATAATAGATATTTTATGGCTACTGAGAACTATTCTAATATTAAAATATTAGAAAGAATAACCCAACCAAGAGATCTTGTTTCAGAAGCATTTATAAGTAATATGCAATCTGCTCTATCAAGGCTTCCTGGTGAAGGTGAAGTACTAGAGGTTGGAAGCGGACTAGGTGAATTAAGACGGCAAGCCCACCCAAGCCTTCAACAAAGAATGACCCATCTGGAACAGGTGGAAGACTACGTTCGATACATGCGTGATATGTTCCCTGATGCAAAGGTCTTGCGGGGTAATTTGACTCGTCTTGACTTTGGTGATAACACGTTCAGTGGCTATATTGGGCTTTCGACATTCTCAACAGTAGAAAAACTAGAAGAGGCTATTGCAGAAGCGTATAGGGTACTTAAGCCCGGAGGAGTATTCGTCCATATTCAAGACATATCGCCTTTAGAAAAATATTTAGTGAAAGATTTATTTCGGAAGGACATAGTTGCTATACCAACAGAGCGCTTAGCTGATGAAAACGGTGAGCTAATTTCTGCAAGAGTTATTCCTAAGAAAGATTTTGAAGACTTTAACAGATTATTACGATCTATTCATGGCACCGATGATGTCTTAGACTTTGTTATCGATACGATTCAAAGATATTCTTCATGCGTAGATGTTATTGGACCAGAAATGACTTACGACTTAGTAACAAACAACCCTGAAGTATTAGAAGAAGTTATAAACAGTCTAGAATTACTTAAAATATTAGGCAATTCTAGTATATTTCCTGGAACGGATTATCCCATATCCACGCTCTTTGAACGTCGTGTTTTAGAAGTTATGCAAGAGGCTAATTTTATAGATACTCGCTCAGAAAGTTTGGTAAATACAATGAATGTGAGGAGGCCGAAAAAAATTATTAATGCGGGTAAGGAGGTTAATATGGTAATTCGAAATATGGGAACGTTATTGTATGGAATACTAAGTGGTGTTGGCATAGATGAGGTGCGTATTTCTTCGGTATCTCAGTGTATTACTGGAAAAAAATAACGAACCTAAAATTAATGAAGCAACTACGGTTCTGGCGCCCCCCCAGAGGGCTCTGCCCGGTGGGAGTCTCCCGACGACAAACCTCGGGATCCCCAGAATGACGTTGAACATAAAGGTGCGATAAATCGCACCACTACATTTTTGAAGAGTAATTATGTTTGAAGAGATAACCGAGAGGTCTCTAAAAATATTACATGTTACACGTTCAATGTTGAATGAATTCTACCGTAAATACTGGTTCACTTGAGCGTCGTGTTCTTCTACAGTTTTAGAATAGTGTGTTTTTCCCGACGGGTCGGTCAGATAGAACCAATAGGGCGTAGTCGGGTCAGCTTCAACAACTGCCTGTATGGATAAAAGACCAGGACTACATATGGGAGTAGGTGGTAGACCTTTATTCTTGTACGTATTATAAGGCGACTCGACATCCAAATCATCTTGGGTGAGATTTCTTTTCCACCATAATTTTTCTTTCTGCTGATAGCCGATAATGTACTGAACTGTGGCATCTACCTGAAGAGGCCAATCATTTTTTAACCTTTTTAAAAGAATACTGGCGACATTTTTTCTTTCCGATTCATTTCGGGCTTCTCTTTCTACCAGCGATGCGAGGGTGACGACTTCTTCTTCAGTCAGTCCAAGCTTTCTGGCTTTTGTTTTGAGTGAATCGTCATATTTTTTGTCAAAATTATTGTAAAAAATACTCAAAATATTTTCTGTGGTAGCCTGCTTCGGTATCAAATAGGTATCAGGAAAAAGGTGTCCCTCTTTGGCCGATTGGACAAATTCATTTTCAGGGATGCCAAAATTTTGTGATA
>JAUSJK010000061.1 GCA_030647255.1 bacterium | reverse complement strand
CGTTAGTGCATTGGCGAGTTCCTCAGCGGACATAGAGGCGGATAAGCGGAAATCCCCAGCCTGGATTTTCTTTTCGATCCCGAGTTTTTTAACAATTAAATAAAATACGAGTTTATTTCGTATCAAGTCTTCGCTGGCGAGTTTTCGGGCAATTTCATTGAGACCCGCCCCTCGTGGTACTACAAATATTTTAGTTGTCTCCTCTTTTTTATTTACGGGAAGACTCCCTTCTCTATAGATTATTAATCCTGCGACTGCGGCAAATACCAAGAATACAACGAGTGCTATAAATCTTTTCATAGTTTATTCAAATTCATAAATAGGGATATTTTCCATCGTTATTTCTGCCTCTTTAATTTTATATTTGTCAGTTGAGTGTAACTGTAAAAGTGCTTCATTTTTTTGTAATCTTTCATCAAGTTTTTTCAATAGATAAATACCGGCATACTTATCGTGAGGTGCACCTAGTATTTTAGCAATTGTGTTGAGGTTATAGTTGTTGATCGCTTTTATTTTTCCTTTCACTGGCGAAAATACCTCTTTATGGATGGCTTTTGTTTTAAGGTTCTCTAAAGACAGATCACTTCTTCCGCCCTGAATAGCGACAATTTCCCTAAATTTTTTAAGAGCTGAACCGTCGGTGAGTATTCTTTTTGCCTCATCTTCGCCGTTTTTATTTATTTTTGCATCTTCAAAACATATGGTCAGCAATTTACCCGCTAACCGCAATGCTTTCGCTTCCAGCTGGAGAGGTCGTTCTTTCTTCTGTTCTAGGACATATAACACATCCCGTGCCTCTAAATATGGGCCGACGCCGCGTCCGGCCGGTTCGAGCATCTCATTGATGTCGACGATGACTCTCATGCCGAATTTCTCTCCGATCATTTTAAATTTCTCAGCAATTTTTTCCGCATCTGTAAAATGACGTATTTTCATCGTTTTCCCCACGGGAATATCGAGAATCAAATGATTCGTCGAAACGGCAATTTTTTTAGCCATTATGGAAACGATGATTTTGTCAAAAGATTCAAACATGAGCGGTTCCTCAACCCGAATAATGATATCATCAGCCGGAGCGAGACCCAGTTTACCGTTCCAGATGATGCACCCGCCGACTTTATTGACGATTCTTTCCGCTTCAGCGGGAGTAAAATCCACATTGGCCAGAAGCTCCATCACGTCAGCAGTTCCGGCGGGGGTCGTGATAGCCCGCGAAGAAGTTTTAGGTATTTTGAATCCGGCGGCGGCAATAATGGGTACGACGATCATGGTAGTACGGGTTCCCGATACACCACCAGTCGAGTGTTTATCCGCGACAATTCCTTCAAATTTGAGTTTTGTACCTGTTTCCACCATCGCCTTCGTGAGGTGATAGAGTTCTTCTGGAGAAAAACCTTCTTTGAAGGAAGAGGCAACAAAATAAGTAGTGAGCACCTCGCTCAACCTTTTTTGAGAGATTTCTTCCATGATGGCATAAATTTCCTTATATGAAATTTTTTTCCCCACGAGTTTCTTTTGAATGGCTTTTATTGCTTCCAAATGGTTTGCAGACGAAGCGGCGTGTGTGTTCATTATATTCCGGTATAAATTTCTAGCACTTTTTTCTGGTACTCTTTTGCTTTCATGATCATCCGACCAATCAAATATACTTGTCGTATATTGAAAATCCAGGATAAGAATAAGTATAGCAAAAAATAAAGAACGGCAGCTAGACTCATAAGAAAAAACACGTTAATTGTGCGGGATGTGTCCAATATGAGATTGTCAAACAATTTAATAAAGTAGTACACAGGTAAAGAGGAAAGTATTGTCGCACCTATAATCTTACTTGTCTCTACAAATAGACCATGAAGATCAAGTTTTTGAAGACGAGCATGGAGAATGAAGAAAAGAATAATTGTATTCATTATCATGGCCGTAGAAAAAGAAACCGCAAGGGACCATACGGGAAGGTGATAAACGAGTATAAATGTAAGACTAAGTATAGTATTGATGAATATAGTAATAAGACTGACATAAAACGGGGTACGGCTGTCAAATAGGGCGTAAAAACAGCGCGTAATAAAGTAATAGATGGTGTGAAACGGTAAAGAGAGAGCAAAGTAAGAAAGGGTAAGAGCAGTGAGTCTTGTAGCATCCCAATCGAATTTTTCTGCTCCAAAAAAAAGACGCACTATCGGAGTACGGGCAAAAATAAGTAAACTAGTGATAGGGATGGAGAAAAAAAATAAATTCAACACAGATTCGACGATGACTTTCCTGAAGCCATCCATATTGTTTTCTTTCTGCATTTCGGAAAGGTAGGGAAGCGACGCCTGACTGAAGGCAATGCCGATGACGGATACAGGTAAAAGCTGCAAATGTTGTCCAAGATAAAATACCGTGTATGATCCGGCACCGAGCAAGCTCGCCAGACTGAGATCTATTGTTGCATCTATCTGAGAAACGATCACCGTAAAAATACGAGGGATAGTCATCTTAAAAAAATCCACGAGTTCTTTAGTCCTTTTTATAACGACGAGATAGCTGAAATCTGACCAGAAAAGTATGGGAAGTTGTATCATAAAAAAAAGAAACGCTCCCAGTACCACACCGATCAAAGGTGCACTCAATCCCAATGTTGGAGCGAAGAAAAAAGTCATGATGATAATAGGTATGTTATAAAGAATCGGGGCGATTGCCGGAACTAGAAACATTTTGTGAGCCTGACTGATACCGGTGAGGAAATTACCCAATGTGAGAAATGGCAGTTGGCTGATAAGAAGAATTTGGGAAAAGTAAATGATTTGATCGTTTTTTTCTTTTGAAAATCCGGGAGTGATAAGAAACATGACGTGGGGCAGAAGAAGTGTAAAAATAATAATAAATATAACCAGACTAAGAGTGATGGCATTGATAATGGAGGATATTTGTTCGCTATGAAGCTCTTTGTTATGGCGATACTTCATGTAAAAAGGAATAAAAGAAGTGGTGAGGGCGCCTGTGATAAGAATCTCAAATACGAGATCAGGCATGCGGAATGCCGCATAAAATACATCAAGCTGTTCTTTGACGAAGTAGCCTGCTAGGACGCGGTACCTCAAGAAACCGAATGCACGAGCGACGATAAACATAGCCGATATGATCAAGGTCGACGAGATCATGCTGGTTTGTTTGGCAAAGATGAATTGTCTTGTCCTAGTGAGAAGTCTATCCATACTCAGTCTTCATTATACATTCTGCCCCATAAATTATCACAGGAAGATGTGGTTTTAATTGATATTTTCTTCTTGACAATACTCTAAAAATGGGGTTAAATGGTTAGATATGGTGTTTTTTGGTGAATATGAGGTTTCGTTCACTGGAGCGAGCCGCATAGTCCTACCAAAAAAAGTAAGAGAACTTTTAAAAGGAAACACATGTGTGCTTTCCAAAGGATTTGACTCTTGTTTGACGGGATATGACAGAGACGATTGGGAAGGCAGGGCTCAGAGTTTACTCGGGGTGTCACTCTTGGAAAAGGAGAACCTGGAGAAAAGGCGCTTCCTTTTTTCATCAGCCGTATATCTGGAGATAGACGAACAAGGTAGGTTTGTTGTCCCAAAAAACTTATTGTCTTATGCCGATCTTAAAGAAAAAGTAGTCATCATAGGCGCAGGCGACCATTTTGAAGTCTGGGCAGAAGAAAAGTGGAAGAAATATGTTAAAGAAATTAAAAATTAAGATGCACACACCAGTATTTGAGAAAGAGGTCATAGAAGCGCTCCGAATACAAGAGGGTAAAAAATATATAGACTGTACCGCCGGAGAAGGAGGCCACATGTTCTCTATAGCATATCGAGGAGGAAACGTACTAGGAATAGACGCGGATGAAGATCAAATTAGCAACTTAGAATTAAGAATTAAGAGTTCAGAATTAAAAAGTCGGATTATTTTAAAACAAGGGAATTTTGCTGAACTTGAACGAATAGCTAAAGAAAATAAATTTTTTCCTGTTGATGGTATACTCGTCGATCTGGGTCTTTCGATGAGGCAACTTACGGATTCAGGAAAAGGATTCAGTTTTAAGAACGAAGAAGAGATACTTGATATGAGATTGGACGGAGAAGGAAAGTCAGCCTCAGACTTACTTATGAGCTTGAATAAGGAAAGCCTTTTTGACCTGTTTGCACGAAACTCGGAAGAGCTCAGTTCTGAAGTTATCGCCGAAAGTATAGTGCGATTCCGAATCGGCAGAAAAATAGAGAAAGTAGGAGATCTGATACGAGCGATTGATTACGGATTAACCCAGAGTACTCAGTCTGAACGGAAAGAAAAAGTATATATGCGTATTTTCCAAGCGTTACGAATAGAGGTGAATAAGGAATTTGAAAATGTACAAAAACTATTAGAAAGTTCAAAAGAGATTTTAGTTCGAGGCGGAAGATTGGTAGTCATCACATTTCATTCCAGAGAAGACAGAATTGTAAAGATGTTTGCTCAGGATAACAAAAATTATTTTACACATATGAGGCTCAATACAAAAAGTGAGCGGAGTTTCGAACGTTCGGCACATGTGAGAGTTCTTGAAAAAATATGAAAATAACAAGCGTCATACTATGGGTTGTGTTAGCAGGATTGCTTATGGGCAATATGTATCTATTTGTGACGGGTATGAAGCTTGGATCAGAGATAAGTTTATTTGAAAAAAAAATCATCACTCTTCATCTGGAAAATAGTGAGCTCGAGAAAAAGACTTATACGATAGAGTCACTTTCATATGCCGCATCGATGGCTGCCACAATGGATTTTACGAAGAAAACGGCTCCATTTTATCTTGACAATGTGACATACGCAATGAAGAATTGATACTATGGTAAAACTCAACCTCCTCCTTTTGTTTTTTGTCATAGGATTTGCGGCGGTTATCTTAAGACTTTTTACTATACAAGTGCTTAATGCGAAAGCATTACCTACAGATTATCTTCGTACCCAGCGTTTACATCCGGAAAGAGGCAAAATACTCGATCGAAATGAACATCCGCTGGCTCTCAATCAAACCACCTATATTCTTTTTGC
>JAUSJK010000017.1 GCA_030647255.1 bacterium | reverse complement strand
AAATATGTTTCTTCATCCGCGTGCATAGAAGCATTCACTACCATGATTTCTTTTTTTATATCTACGACCGCCTTGACTAGTCCGCCAAACATTCGGTCTGACATCTGCTGTAATTCGCTGAGAGTAATTTTTGTATCAACCAATTTCATATGTCTTATTATACTATTAGTCTCGTCCTTATTGTATTTTGTACGTGGAGAATATATTATGGATACGTATGAAAATGGCGTTTTTTGAGGTGCAGGGATGGGAAAAAGAGATGCTCGCGAAGGCATTTCCCGACGCCTTACTGATTGAAGAAAAACTGACGGAAGAAAATGCCGACACATATGCGGACGTAGAGATTATTTCCTGCTTTATATATTCATCATGTTCCAAAATTATTCTGGATAAACTTCCGAAACTTACCTATGTCGCCACACGATCTACAGGGTATGATCATATCGACGTCGCGTATGCTGCAACTAAAAGAATAACTGTCTCAAATGTACCTGAGTATGGAAGCCGGACAGTGGCCGAATTTACGTTTGCCTTGATTCTCAATTTAACGCGTAAAATCTATCAAGCGGTCAATCAAGCAAAACAGTTTAATTTTGACCATCCTCTTATTCGCGGAGTAGATTTATACGGAAAAACGCTTGGTATTGTTGGTTTAGGAAAGATTGGAGGAGAGGTTCTTAAGATTGCCCAAGGATTTGGCATGAAGGCTTTGGTTTCCACCCGCTCTGAAAAAAAAGAACTTCTCGCCATATACGACATGGAATTTGTGGAGCTTGATGAGTTACTCACAAGATCAGATATTGTCACCCTTCACCTGCCTTCGATGAAGGATACGTACCATATTATCAACAAAGAAAATATCATGAAGATGAAGAAAAAAAGTTATTTGGTGAATACCGCACGCGGAGGACTCATAGATATAGAAGCGGTCATCCTGGGACTCGAAAACGGCATCTTGGAAGGTGTCGCTCTGGATGTACTTGAAGAAGAAAATGAAATGGGAGAAGAAGTCAACATACTGTCAAAAGACTATAAAGAGAAAATGGATTTCAAAACATTATTTCTCAACCACGTACTCATGAATAATCCTAAAGTAATCATCACCCCGCATAATGCGTTCAATTCGGAAGAAGCTCTGCTGAGAATCACAGAAACGACCATCTTTAATATTCAAGAATTTTCACAAGGGAGAATGGCCAACCTCGTTTTTTAATCCCGCTCTTTTCTGCTATCATAAAATATATGACATTGACTGAACTATCGTATGATGTGAGGAAAATGGCGCCTTTTGCGGTGCTCTTTGTTCTCATTATTCTTATTTTTTTTTATGCCATCAAACTTCTTTTCGTGTATGTCGACACGCAGAAGGTGCCCGTAACGCATCTCGATCCGATATTTAATAAAATCAATACGCCCGTTGTGAAAGATGCTACTTCATCAGCGGGAATACATTTCACATTGGATACCATCGAAGGACAGCCTGTCACGGCAACAGAATCAGCTTATGTCTACTTTCTTCCCTCTGCGACTGCCAACTTTGGTTTTAGGGAAAAAATATATCTGATGGCCAAAACGTTGGGTTTTGATACTGAAGTTGTTCGAAATACACTTGATGGTACAACTGCCGAGTTTAATGACGGGATTCAAAAATTGACGATAGATATAACCAATTTTAACTACACATACGATTATGATATCCGTAAAGAGGCTACCCCGGCAGCCTTTATCCGTCCTTCGTCTGCAGAAGATGCACAAAGTAAAGCAACGGATTTTTTGAGAAGAGTAGAAAGATATCCGGAAGAGCTTAGCCGAGGTAAAACCAACCTGATTTATTTATGGTACGATCAAGCTTCAGGGACAATGAGCGTCGTTGACTCGATAGAGAATGCCAATATGGTTGAGGTAGATTTTTATAGACCCGACATTATTTCTTATCCCATTGTATCTTCCCAATATTTCAACAGCCAAAACTATGTCGTACTCGGATATACGGAAAATGGATTCAAAATTGTGAGGGCTCAAGTGCATTTTTATGAAAAATCCGAGGACAGAGTCGGTACCTATCCGGTAAAAACGGGAGATCAAGCCTGGCAAGATTTAATTGCGGGGAATGGCATCATTATCTCCAAGGAAGGGGTACAAGATGTGGTCATTAAAAAAATGTTCTTTGCCTATCTTGATCAGGGTGAATATCAGCAGTACCTCGAGCCGGTGTATGTATTTTTGGGAGAGAATAACTTTGTGGCCTATGTCCCCGGTATAACTTCAACATATCTTATTCCAGAGTAGCGTAATCTACTTCTTCTCCAATCCAGTTGACTACGGCTTTGGTGTCTTCAAATCGATCAAGACTTTTGAGAATAACAATAAGAAACTGGTGACCGCCTTTTTTATAAAAGCTGACCAGATTTTCCCCCGCCTGTTCCGTATATCCGGTTTTGAGCCCTCCTATACCTTGTATTTCTCCCAAAAGTTTATTCACATTTGAAAGATGATGAAAAATAGTGAAGTCGATATCCGAGACAGTAATATCCTTGATCGAAACTATTTTTCCCAAAAATGGATGTCTGAGAAGTTCACGAGAGGCGAGAGCCAGATCTGTAGGAGTGCTATATTGGAGCGGGTTATCGAGTCCTGCAGGGTTGGTAAAATGACTATCTTTCATTCCGAGTGTTTTGGCTTTCTTGTTCATGAGGTCTATAAAAGCATCGAATCCATAATTATCTGCGAATGCATAGGCGGCATCGTTACCTGAGTGAATAAGCAGACCGTGGAGAAGGTTTTCGACAGTTATCCTTTCGTTTTGTACAAGACCCATAACCTGTCCTTCGGGCATAATTTTTTTAATCTGAATGACATCGTCAGGTTTATATATATCAACTGCAACTAAGGCGGTGATTACCTTCGTGGTAGAAGCTGGGAAAAAGCGCGTATGAATATTTTTTTCGTAGAGGGGAGTAAATGTAGGCAGATCCAGAATAAGCACACCCTCTGCCGATATCGCTGGTGGTGTAGAAGTTCGAACATAGGGAACGGGGGGGATGTTGATGCCAGAACTTTCCTCTTTTTGAGCGAAAACAGCTCTGTTATAAGCAAATATATGATAATAAAAAGAATCTCCCGGGTAAAAAAGGAGGAGAAATGAGAAAAAAACGAAGAAAAAATAGAATCGATACTTCATCTAACTATCTTAACATACTACTTTCTTATCTTTAATCCTACTTCTTTCAACTGGTCGTCTGAAACTTCGGAGGGGGCGTCCATGACGCTCGTGTGTCCGCCCGAGGTCATAGGAAAAGCTACGACTTCCCGTAAATATTTTTCATTGAGGATTGTCATCAAAAGCCGTTCGATACCGTGAGCTAGACCTCCATGAGGAGGCGTACCGTACTCAAACGCTTCCAGCATGTGTCCAAATTTCTGTACGATCTCCTCTTTTTTATACCCCATGATTTCAAACACCGCCTGGAGTGTTTGTGGTTCGTGACCCCGGATACTGCCGCCGCCGACTTCATAACCGTTGCAGACCAAATCATACTGTGAAGTCAGTATTCCACCGATATTTTCTTTCTTCAGCAACTGTTCTTTGTATTTCGGAAGAGGAGCCGAGAAAGGATTGTGGGTAAATGTCCACCCGCCTGTATCTGTTTTTTCAAAAAAAGGAAAGTCGATCACCCAGGCAAACGCGAGTATGCCGTTTTTCTTGTCTTCCTCCGTTCTCATATCAAATTTATCCGCTCCATATTTTTTCATCGATTCTTGGTAAGTGATCATGGGAAAAGGTTTTTGTTTTATCTTATATCCCATTTCTTCAACGACGGAGGTGATGAGTTCTTCATCCATCTTCATGACGTCTTCTCTTTCGACAAAACTCATCTCGATGTCTATCTGGGTATGTTCAAAGCCTCTGTCGGCTCGTGAGTCTTCGTCACGTATGCAACGGGCAATCTGGAAATATCTCTCAAATCCGGCGGTCATGAGAAGTTGTTTATATTGCTGGGGAGACTGAGGAAGCGCGTAAAACTTGCCCGGATGGAGTCGTGAGGGTACGAGAAAGTCGCGCGATCCTTCGGGCGTAGACTTGGTGAGGAGGGGAGTTTCGATCTCGATAAACCCTTTTTTGGTGAGGTGTTCACGGACAAGTCGTATAAGTTTTGAGCGCAGGATGATATTTCTTGTCATTCGTGGTCGGCGCAGATCAAGATAACGGTATTTGAGGCGTACTTCTTCGTCTATATCATATCCTTCCGTATTCACAGGCAATGGGAGTACTTTTGATTTCCCGAGTATTTTAAGTTCTTTGGCTTCGATCTCAACTGTGCCTGTTTTAATCTTGGGATTGACGAGTTTCTCGGGTCTTTTCTTGACGAGACCCTTAATATATATCACATCTTCTGAGGAGAGCTGTTTGAATTCTTCTCCACCTACTATCTGCACCACGCCTGTTCGATCTCTCAAATCTATAAATACGATCTTCTTATGGTCTCGTTTCGAGTCTACCCAGCCGTAAAGTTCGACTTCTTCCCCCACTTTCCCCACAATTTCTTCAATAAACATATTTTTCATATCTTGGATATTATATGTCTTCTATGATTTTTTGACAAGCTTAAAATTGTATGATACCGTAATAAATTGCTCTTGACAGGGGGTAAGATTAGCCATATAATTTCAAATAACCTATGAAATTGGTTCGTTTTCAGCCATATTTTATCCTTATTACCTTCTACCTCAATATGAGGTGGAATAAGGGTGTGGTGGCAAATGACTAATACAAAATAAAAATTTCAACCACCCGCCCAACGAAAGGCGGGTTTTTTTATGGGAAAAAATTGCTCAGTAGAATCTATCAACGGAACTCTTCAAGATGGTGAACGAGGAGAAAAGGGCAGTACAGTCGAAATGATTCCTTACAGTAAAAGATCAGTTGGGGAAATAAAAAAAGATCTAAGAAGTGGTAAGAAGTTTAGCGATATATCTTTAATACATGGAATATTGGTACTCGACGATGGATCTCCCCTCTTACGTGGAGACATAGAAAATATTGGAGATAAAAAGGAGAGTGTGCATCATGCAGTTTGCCGACACTTAAATTCTACTCCATTTAGGCCTATAAACTATGTCAATAAGGGTCAAACAGAAAAGTATATTGATGCAACTGGGGTGTATTCTGATGGCAAGGTAAATATATATACATCGTTAGTTGAAGTCAACAATCCTTATAGCAGTACTTTGATCGATGGTGACGATAAAAAATTTCAATCTGTAGACCCACGGATAATTACCCTTTTTTTACGTACATATGATAGTGATAAGAGTCAGCAATCCAATGGTTATTCAGATGAAGAAAGAAAGAAACGAGTAATGTATGAAGCTTTAGGTTACGGATTAATTAATGCCGACACATCGATTAAGTGTCGTGTTCTTGATGTGATCAATGCTGGGAGAGCTCATAGTGGTCAACAAGAGGCGGCTAATTTGGATGAGTTGGACCCAGAGCAAGTATTGACGACATACGAGCAGATAAAACGATCAGACCTTTTTAGGGAATTTAGAAGAAAAGAAATGGATCCGAATAAACTAGAAAGGGCATATCTACAGCTACGTAAGAAGCGAATACTATTAAAAGATGATTCAACAATTAAAGATACCTGGATGAAAACATACTGGATTCATAATATGCAAGGAATAGACTTACTTATGATGGCTCAAGTTATGGCCGATTCTGGAACTGATAGTCTCAAATATATAGCTGCCAAAACGACACATGGAATAGTTGATTCAATGCGATTCTTACGGGATGTGTATAGAAGTTCACTTAGTGAAGCCCTCAAAGAGTTGCCTTCAAATATTTTCAGTTCTACCGAAACGGGGGAAAGATTAATGAAAGATATGCCTGTAGTACAGTTAAAAAAATTTGACGACACGTTATCCTCACATATTTGCAAGATGTTTGCTAAGCAGTTTGATCTGGATCCACAAGATGTGACAGATGTAAAAGAAGAAGTGAATAAATTAATATCATCTGATATGGAAGAAGCCTTAGCAAGTGAATCAGAATTTCCAACATATCGACAGTTACATAAGATAACAAATGAAGTCCAAAATGCTTCCTTAGCCTTCCTTTTTCACCAATCATTAGGATTGCTTCCATATGATGATGAAAGAGGAAGTCCAGAGGGGAGAAAGCTAATTCAGTTTGAAGCAAGTAGATCTCTGGCGTTTATTATGAAAGGACTATCTGTCTACAAAGAATATAAGAGAATAAAAAAAGCGGGAAGTTTTTTCTTCCAGCACAGTATTAACCATATATTTGGCCCTATTAAAGAAATAGTGCAGAAAGAAATCAATGGAAATGGACATGGCAATAAAGAACTAAGAACGCTATATCATAGGGCCGGTGTTCCCGATCTAGGTGAAGTATGGGTTGATACAAAACCTACTAAAAGTTTTGGATCATATCTGCGAAAAAGTCTTGAGGCTAAAACTGAAGACATTGGAGATGTGTACTCTACCAATATTGCTCTATTTACCAGCGAGGATAAGCCAGATTTTAATAGGGATTTTGTAGAAACAGAAATAGCAAGAGTAAACAGAGCGGTTGAAGAATTGATTCAGAATTTTCATATTGAATATGGAGAGTTTTATGATATCAGAATTTTTGGACATAGAGATACATATAAAAATTTATTAAATTATTTTAACAGTGATTCAGATAAAACGGATTATTCATCTGGAAAAAGAGCAGGGTCAAAAGGAGATAGTCTTATAAGAGATAAGTTTCAAGTTACTTTATCGGCAAAAAAAAATTCGAGTGAACAATATCGCTGTGAATTTGTGTTTTATCCTTTCGCGAACCTAGCCGATGTCACAGACGGTAAATTCATGGGCTTATTTGACAAACTAGGAGATGATCCAAGATATGCAAAAGGGAGAATATTATCTACACTTACTGTAGAGGGAAAACATTTACATGGTCCACTTTCCTTTTATGAGGCAAGCTATCCCTCACACATTTATGGTTTTGCAAATGCCGTTAAAAGTAATGGAAATGGTCATTGATTTGGAATAAGATGTAAACATCTTCCTCTCACTTTATTACTCCCTTCCCATCTATCTACCTCAAGATTATAAATAACATTTATTTTTTGACCTTTTGTTACTTCTCCTTACTTCTGCAAATTAGTACGTGAAAGTTAATTTTGTAAGTAATTCTTGTAATTCTGTGGATAACTCCGGTTGTATCGTTATGATATCTCCAGTAATTTTGTCCTTGATTTTAACCTCAACCGCTTCTTTTAAAAGTTTTAGTGTCTTTTGTAGTGATCTTTTTGCAGATAATTCCATGTAAGTTCCAACCGCCAAGGCCATAAAACAAATTAGAATATGAGAACGGATTGCTTTATCCTTAAAATGGTAAATTGGTCTTGTTTGTAAATCGCTTTTGGCCATGCGGAATGATTTCTCAACATGCCAGAGGTTATGATATTGCTGGATAATTTCCACATTGCTTTCTGTCTTAAGATTTGTATAGTATCCCTTTATTCCTAAAAGTAGTTTTGTTTTTTCTATCAGTGCTTTATTCATTACAGCTTTTGTTTTATCAGCGCTTTTTAAAAACTTAACCTTTCTAAACGAGCGGTCAGGTTTTCCTTCATACTTTTTAGCTTTTATCAGTTGTTCTTCCATTTCATTTTTGTTCTTCCAATATCTTTTTTTTGAAAAATCACATATGAGTATTCCTCGCTCTGTTTTTAAACGATAACTAAGGCCATCCGTCATCTTCAGATGGTTACTGATGTTTTGAATTAAGGAGTTTGACAAATTACTTATTCTTGCTCCTACAATGTAATTAATCTCATTGTAAACAAGCGCTTCAACATTATCCAAACTTATCATGGCAGCATCGGCAACTACAGTTAGATTTTGTACGTTGTATTTCTTTTTGAATTCCAATAAAGACGGGATAAGAGTATGACCTTCAAAGGTGTTGCCGGAATAAAGGTCATAGGAAACAGGAAAGCCACTTTGATTTACAATCAGTCCAATGATAATCTGTGGTTGACTGAATTTATTATCTTTTGAAAATCCAGGTTTTCTTAATCCTGATAGATCTTCCTTAAATGTTTCAAAGTACAGTGTTGTAACGTCATAGAAAACAACCGTAAAGTTAAAATTAAGATGTTTTTTAGCAAAGTATATTATTCTTTTTTCAACTTCTTCCTTTAAG
The DNA here is from genome assembly GCA_030647255.1 of bacterium. Lineage (GTDB taxonomy): Bacteria > Patescibacteriota > Microgenomatia > UBA1406 > GWC2-37-13 > JAUSJK01. Next base: position 873 of record JAUSJK010000017.1, on the reverse strand, counting down.
TCTGAAAAAGCTGGTAACTTACGATAAATATCAGTTTGAGAATAGTTGATGTCAAACATTTCCCTAAGGAATATGGTCGACTGTAATTTAGAGGATGGGTTTACAATCCTTGCCATAACTAGATCGGTAAGCAAAGGACTTTGCAACCTATCAAATGTAAATATGCGAAACAGATGGTAAATTACCTCTTTTAAAAGACAATATTTTATACCCACAGTTCTGGCATATTGGGATTGGATTATTTTATTCCTTTTCTGATTATCCAAAGAGTTGAAAAGTGATTTTTGACCGGTATATGTTTCAATGAAATCTTCAGCCTGAATTTTAAGAAGAGTTAATTGACTTTTGTCAGATGCACTACCAATATGTTTGATAATTACTGTTTTTCCAAACAAGTATCGTACAACTTGAACAGCTGTAGATAAAGAGCCTGTTCTTGTCGTTCGTATACGAAGCATAAAGATATTTTACCCTATTAGTACGTAGGATTACTTCCTTAAGATTGGTTTAGACTGTTAAATCAAGTAGTCAATTATACAAAATTTATCTTCGCAGAAGTCAGGATTGATTTGGAATAAGATGTAAACATCTTCCTCTCACTTTATTACTCCCTTCCCATCTATCTACCTCAAGATTATAAATAACATTTATTTTTTGACCTTTTGTTACTTCTTTCATCTCGGGAGTGGGGGAGAAGGTGATGAGCTCCATAGGGAAAGTGAACTTGGTTGGGTCTTTGACAAATATTTTGAGATACTCACTTTTTTTTCCAAATAGTTTTGTTCCTACAACTTCAGCTTCGCTGTAAAATATAGGTTGAGGATTACCCATGCCAAAAGGCTGCAGTTCTTCTATTTTCTCGGCAAGTGTCAA
>JAUSJK010000006.1 GCA_030647255.1 bacterium | reverse complement strand
TTTATAAGTTGGGTTGTAATAATCATTAAAGCTATCAACAATCGTCACCTCATGACCTCTCCCAAGGAGTGCGGTCACAACATGAGAACCGATAAACCCGGCTCCTCCCGTCACAAGAATATTCATAATTTACGCGCAGTTATATAATGAAAACTCGAAAATTTCTTAACAATGGGAATTTTATTTATCGTCTCGTTAATCGTGATAACTAAATGAGAATACCTAATAAATCGTAAAGGCAAAAATCCTATATGCCGGACCGTTATCAATCCGAAACCAGCTGAAGATAGCATTGTTTTTAATTTAGTCTCTGTGCTACCTAAAAATGTCTTAATGTTTTTTCTTTGAACGTTAGGAAAAAAAAGATAGAAGATATAAAATAATGGATTTAAAGGATTTGGTTCAACCAATAATATAATCCCACCCCGCTTAATACTTTTAGTAAAATTTGCAAAAATTCTGATTCGTTCTTGCTCGTTTTCCGAGAATACATGATACGTACTTATGCATAAACCAATATCAAATTTATTTCGAAAGAACGGTTTTGAGTAATTTTTACAGACTGTTGATATTTTTTTACTCAGCTTATATTTTTTTGCGTTAAGTTTTAATAGATTTAAACTTGCACAAGATGTGTCAACTCCTGTTACGTCATGGCCCGACCTTGCTAACGCAAGAATATATGCTCCCACACCACATCCGACCTCAATTATTTTCCTGGGTTTCGAGAGATTTAAACATTCTACGATCTTACTAAATTCATATATTGCTGGCTTATCGAACGATAATAGATCTTTCTTCTTGTAGCGTAGAGAAAAATTGTCATAGTATTTAATATCTTTGTCAGAGGAAGAGTATGCCGTCATTTTATTTTTTAAAAGTGTCCGGATTGCTTGGATCGTGCTGTCGGGAACCGTACGAAACTATAACAGCCGTACCTTGAGACTCATTGGTTAGTGAATGAGATGTATACGGGCCGCAATAAATAATAGCTGGTCTCGCGGCCTCAAGAACTATGTTCTTCTTGTATCCATTTTTATCTTCTATATAGACCGTTGCCCGTCCGCTAACGCAGGAAAACCATTCCTGTTTTTTAGTATGATAATGTCCACCTCTCACCTGCCCCGGATTAATCGTAAAACAATAGATGTATCCTTCCCCTGGTATGTTATTATCTTTAAACCGGAGCATTTCAAAAAGTGATCCTCGTGGGTCAACATGGTTTTCGAGGTATATAACCTCATAGGGATCTTTAAACATATTTTTTATCTCCCCATACTTTTTTATCCACTATCTTTGCCATACCCACGACAATCCGTAAAATTTTAGAGGAAACGTTCATCTGAGCATATGCTTCCGGCATGGGAGCAATCTCTTGGTTGACCGCATCCTCAGTAGCGATGGTGACATTGCGCAGTACGCTTTCCGGATCCAGGCCGCTTATGATCGTGTGACCCGCATCAATTGATTCTACTTTTTCCGTGGACCTTCGTATTGCTACCGCAGGAAAGTTTAACATACTTGAATCTTCGTGAATGGTACCGCTGTCCGAAACCACACAAAAGGAATTACACTGCAACCAAATATAGTCAACCAATCCAAATGGCTTGTGCCACATGACTTTCTTATGAGCTTTGGTCAAAAGTTGCATCTTCTGCAAACGTCTTTTTGTGCGCGGATGAGTCGATACCACGACAGGAAATCCATATTTTTCCACCAAAGCATTATAACTGGCTACCATAAGTTCAAGTCCGCCGGGAATATCCACATTTTCTTCTCTGTGAATCGATGCAGTAATATATTTCTTTGGAGTTAATTTCAAATCCGTCAAAATTTTGGATTTTTTAAACGCATCCTTCAGTCCTTCATAAACTTCCCGGACAGGAGAGCCGCTGATAAATATCTGACTCGGATGTATGCCTTCCCGAAGTAAATTTCTTCTGCTATGTTCCGTATATGCGATCAATACGTCGGATATGCCGTCAACTATGCGTCGATTTATTTCTTCCGGGACATTTTCATCAAATGCCCTATCCCCCGCTTCCATATGAAATATAGGTATCTTTAATCGTTTTGCGTTAATCACTGATAATGCCGAATTGGTATCCCCCAGAACAAGAACGGCATCCGGCTTCGCTTTTTCCATTATTTCACCAGTCTCACGTATGATATTTGCCAACTGACCGTGTAAGGAATCTGACTGGACTCGAAGGCATATGTCTGGCATTCGCAAATTCAAGTCTTCAAAAAAAACATTATTAAGCTCATAATCGAAGTTCTGGCCAGTGTGAACCAGAATATGGTTACAAAACCTGTCTAATTTTTTGATAACTGCAGACAATCGTATAATCTCGGGGCGTGTGCCGATTATCGTCATTACCTTAAGCGATTTTTGTTCTCTTTCACTCATGCAATACTCCTATAAATTTTTTTGAATAACTTCAACGATTCTCATTATATCCCTATTTGTAACCCACCACCCGCAAGGAAGTGATAGCTCTCGCTCGGAATAGTAGTCAACGCCAGGTAAATCTCTTTTAAATTTTTTAAACACAGAATATATGTCATTACGAGGATGAATCACACAAGAATCTATCTTTTCTTTTTTTAAGGCGTTCTGTATTTTTTTCCTATTATCGACCAATAAAGTATACGCCCAATAGGTTGA
>JAUSJK010000086.1 GCA_030647255.1 bacterium | reverse complement strand
AATATATTTCAAGAAGGCTTCTTTGTCTTTAGGAAAATTATTTTCTATCACTCCTTGTACTCCTATATCGAGCATTCTGACTGCTTTTTGTAGCGCTTCCTCAAATGAGCGACCGATAGCCATCACTTCTCCGACTGATTTCATACTACTGCCTATCTTTTCTTCCACTCCTTTGAATTTCTCGAGATCCCACCGGGGAATTTTGACGACTAAGTAATCGAGTGCCGGTTCAAAACAAGACTGCGTCACCTGTGTCACCTGATTTTGTATCTCCGTCAGTCCTTTTTTTAATGCAATCTTTGCGGCGACATAGGCTAACGGAAATCCTGTCGCCTTGGACGCCAGAGCTGAAGAACGAGACAAACGAGCATTGACTTCAATGACATAATAATCAATTGGATTTCTATCCTTAAAATTTTGAGTTTCTCTTAGGTCTTGGGTCTTAGGTCTTGGGTCTATTTTAGGACTGGGATTGAGGGCGTATTGTACGTTGCACTCTCCTACTATCCCCAGACTTCTCACAATCTCAATCGATTTCTGGCGAAGGTAATGATATTCAAAGTTGGTGAGAGTTTGACTGGGTGCGACAACAATTGATTCTCCCGTATGGATTCCCAACGGATCCATGTTCTCCATATTGCAGACGGTAACGCAGTTATCATACACGTCGCGCACCACCTCATACTCAATTTCTTTGAAATGATGCAAGTATCTTTCGACGAGTATCTGAGGAGAAAAAGCCAGAGCGTCTGTCGCTTTCTTAATGAGCTCCTTTTCATTCCAGACCACTCCTGATTTTTGTCCTCCCAAAGTAAATCCCGCCCGAATCATAACAGGATACCCTATGTCTTTGGCAATTTTGATAGCTTCGTCAACTGATTCCGTCGCTTTGCTTATAGGAGTATTGATGCCGATTTTGCGTAAATGATTCGCAAACTTTTCCCTGTCTTCCGTCAAGATAATTGAATCGACAGGCGTTCCTAAAACCTCGACATTATATTTTTGTAAAATCTTTTTTTTATACAAACTTATACCGCAGTTGAGAGCCGTTTGTCCACCGAATGAAAGAAAGATACCATCCGGCTTTTCTTTTTCGATTACTTTTTCAACAAAATAATCATTAACGGGAACAAAATATACCTCATCAGCTAAAAACTCGGACGTTTGAATGGTCGCAATATTGGGGTTCACCAGAATTGTTTTGATTCCCTCTTCCTTGAGAACTTTAATCGCTTGGGACCCCGAGTAATCAAACTCCCCCGCCTCTCCGATCTTCAGGGCACCAGAACCTAAAATGAGAATCTTTTTATATTTATTCATATTTGTAATAAGTACAGATCTGCTACTTTATAAATTCTAAAAATTCGTCGAACACCCACTCTGTATCTGTCGGTCCGGCACTGGCTTCGGGATGAAACTGTACAGACATAAAAGGATATTTCGTATGGACGATGCCTTCGTTTGTCCCATCATTCGCATTTGTAAACCAGGGTCTAAATCCTGAGGGTATTTTTCCTACCGCAAATCCATGATTTTGTGTTGTTAAAAAACAGCGCTTCGTTCTTTCCAAAATACACGGTTGATTTTGACTGCGGTGGCCGAATTTAAGTTTAAATGTATCCCCTCCAGCCGCCAGTGCCAGAAGCTGATTGCCCAAACATATGCCTAATATGGGGGTTTTTTTGGACAATGCTTTTTGAATAGTTCCGATTGTTCTATCTGCCATTTTCGGATCTCCCGGGCCGTTGGAAAGTACCAGCGCATCAAACTTTAGTTTCTCTGCGAACGGATCAAAGTCCCAAGGGACGATGATCACTTCAAGTCCTCTTTGTAAAAGACATCTTTGAATATTGCGTTTTGCACCTGTATCGATAAGTACAACAGTTTTTGATCCTTTTCCTTCTCTGATTATTTTCTTTGTAGATACTTTGGCGATAAGATTTTCCAAATCGGGGTTCATAAACTCAACATCTTTATCGATTATTATTTTTCCGAGCATCGTTCCTTTATCTCTCAATTTTTGCGTCAAAAATCGTGTATCTTTTATTTCCAGAGCAGGTATATGTTCGTCTTTCAACCACTGAGCCAAAGTTTGGATACTTTGAAAATGAGAAGGTGTATCGATATAACTGGAGACGATAAGTCCCGATACATGAATTTTGTGAGACTCCCATGTACTCCGATCCCCCACTCCGTAATTCCCGATCAATGGATATGTCATTATCAATATCTGACCGGTGTAGGAAGGATCAGTGAGACTTTCAGGATAGCCCACCATGCCAGTATTAAACACCACCTCACCCGCGACAGAAGATTCATAGCCGAAAGATCGACCCTCAAATTCCGACCCGTCCTTAAATACAAGCTTACTCATCATAGGATTAAAAAAATTTCTCCCCGTCATTCTGGGGAACGAAGCCAGGATGACAAATCTATTTACCCAGGATCAGTTGTAATAGTCCCATCCTCACATACATTCCATTCTTTACCTGTTTATTGAGATATATCGATCGGGGATCTGAGTCTATTCTTTCATCTATTTCCCCTACTCTGGGTAGCGGATGCATAAGAAGCATATTTTTATTCCCCCGTTCTTTGACAAGTTCAGGAGTAAGGATAAAACGTGTCTTTACTTTTTCGTACTCTTTGAGATCTTTAAATCTCTCTTTCTGTACCCGTGTCCAGTACCAAAAATCACAGTCGCGGGGAATATCTTTTTCTGTCGGAATCTCAACCAATTTGACATTGCTTTTGGCAAAACGCTTCATCAGTTCTTCAGGAAGTCTCAGGTTTTTGGGAGAAAGAAGATAGAGTGTTACATTATTAAAAAGATTGAAAAGGCGGATAAGTGAATGGACGGTTCTTCCATAGAGAAGATCACCCGCGAGAACACCTTTGAGTCCGTCTAATTTTCCTAATTCTTGTCGTAAGGTAAATCCGTCAAGAAGGGCCTGTGTCGGGTGTTCTCCCGAGCCGTCTCCCGCATTAATGACAGGTATAAAAAGAGCCGCATCTGCGGCTCGTTTGGCTGCTCCCATCTCATAATGCCTCATGACGATGGCATCGGAGTAATTTTCAAATACTTTAATCGTATCCTCCAAGGTTTCGCCTTTGACGGCGGATGAAGTCTCTGTGGGATTCTGATAATCGATTGTCAATCCCCCCAGACGCTTGATCGCCGCGGAAAACGAACCGAACGTACGAGATGAAGGTTCAAAAAACAAAAGCGTGACCAATTTACCTTTGAGAAGATTCAATCGTCTCGATGGGGACATTTTAAGAATTCTCCGCGTAGTCGTAAATAATTTCTCAACGGAGGCTCTGTCAAATTGATCAATGGAAACAACATCTTTATTATTGAAGATATTTTTTATTGGAAGAAGCTCGTTCATCATTGATTTCCCAAGAGTATACAGAAGAGACTTTTCTTTGTCAATCAATCAAACTAGGTCAAAAGTTTGATATAATCTAGACAGTTAAATCGATTAAATTTAAACG
>JAUSJK010000054.1 GCA_030647255.1 bacterium | reverse complement strand
TCTTTAAATCCGGCGGAGTTACAGCGCTCGATGGAGAAGAAATTACAGAAAATCAAAAAGTTACTTGGGTAACATTTTTAAATCTGTCAACGTCCTTACAGATTTTTACCCTCGGTAACATTTTTCACCTTGCAATTCGATATTTTCCTCTCATTGACTCTTCAGAATAAGGTTGTTATACTGCATATATTAGCAATTCATATACAAAATCATGGCGGATCAAAAAAATAATGGAGCTAAGTTCGGTTTAGGCGTACTTGTTGGCACAGTTCTTGGGGGACTGGCCGCTTTTTTCCTATCTCCCGGATCTGGTGAGGAGAATCGTGAGATGGTCAAAAAGAAAGTCGATGAACTGGTAAAACTTTTGAAGGAACAGGAAATAGATAAAAAAGTAAAAGAGATTTACGGCGAAGTGACAGCTGAAGGCAAAAAAGCCTATACGCAAGCCCGCAAAGAGCTCGTCGGCAAGATAGAAGACATGAAAGACGAGATGGAAAACTTCGATAAAGAGAAATATATGGAGATGGTTGAAGACGTCGTCAAGAATGTTGAAAAAACAGCCAAGAATCCAGAGGGCGCAGTGAAAAAACTAAGAGAGAGCCTTATCGAGTCATGGAACGATATGATGACGATGATTGAAAAACAAGCCAAGAGCGCCAAAATGTCAAAGTCGAAGAAATAAAATATTCCACGTCATCCTGGCTTGTCCAGGATCGTTGTTAATTAATTAAATGCGGATTCTGGCGCCGCCCAGAGGGCTCTGCCCGGCGGGATGCGTTCCCAGAATGACGATATAGATTATATTTATGGATTTACAGTCTCTTTTTTACGTACTCGCTATCATCATGATGCTTCTTATCATCTCCGTCTTGGTCGTGGCCTTGTATTACCTCATCAAACTGCAAAGTGTGGTGAATCATGTAACTGCCAATGTAAAAGCGAAGATAGATAGTCTTGTAGCCGCAAGAAAATCACAGATCGCCGGAGGACTGGCTACAGCCGCATCAGTCTTTGTTCTTAAAAAAGTGAAAGAAGCATTCAAAAAGAAAAACTCTGTGTCAAGCAGTAGTTAAGATCTTTAACGTCATTCTGGGGAGGAATAGTTCGACAGGCTCACTATGACGACTCCAGAATCGTTGTTAACTAATTAACTACGATCCTGGATGCGTCCTGAGTAAAACAGAAGGACTTACCAGGATGACGTAGGATGTAAAGTTTAAGGTTTCACGTTCTAGGTTCCACGTTTACACTTTCCTCCCATATCTCTCTTTTGACATCTGGATTATTTTCTCCTTATTCTCATTCTTCAAAGAAGGCAGAGGCAGTGTTTTAGCGGGGAAAGGGGCGGACATCATATTGTCTATCGAAAGCTTCAAGACTATCTCATGTTTTCCTAAAGACACAAGATCCGCTTCCGTATATATTTCTCCATATTCACGGCTGAGGATATAGGCATCTTTCGCACCGACTACAAATGAAATCAGTGTGCCGACGTTGCCAAATATGGCTTGTTGCACCTCGAGTTCGAGCTGTTCAATATATTGGTTGGCGAGCGTTAGGGCGAGCCGGTACTTGCGCGCTTCGGATAATATTTTGACAAATGAAGAGGTGGCGAAGTTTTGAAACTCGTCGACATAGAGGAAAAAATCTTTTCTATCTTCTTCTTTCATAAATGATCTGTTCATAGCAGCAAGCTGGAGCTGGGTGATGATCATAGCTCCCAGAAGCGCCGCATTATCTTCACCCAATTTTCCTTGAGATAAATTCAGAATTAAAATTTTCCCTTCATTCATGATCTCTTCCAGATTGATAGAAGACTTTGTTTTCCCCAGAAGATTGCGGATCATACGGGAGGTGACAAACTGCCCCACCTTGTTTTGGATAGGGGACACTGCTTCGGCTCTTAGCCTATCCGGCATCTTGTCAAACTCTTTTTCCCAGAAATTTTTTAAGACCTGATCTTGAAGTTTGGACACGACTTTTTTCCTGTAATCGGCGTTGGAAAGAAGAGAAAGTATGTCGACCATCGTGCTGTCAGGAGTCTCAAGAAGCGTCAAGATGACATTGCGCAAAATATATTCTAGTCGCGGTCCCCACGAGTCCTTGTAAATTTTCTGAAAAATAGAGATGATACCCGATGCCATAAGGTCTTTTTGCTGTTTATTTTTTACTTCCAACACGTTGAGAGAAAAAGGTCTCTCTGTATCAAAAGGCTCAAGATAGACTACGTCCTTCATCCGGCGTTTTGGAATATACTCGAGTATAGTTTCTGACAGATCTCCGTGAGGGTCGATGATACCGACTCCGCGGTCTTTACGGATGTCATCGATCGCCATATTGGCAATGAGCGTCGACTTACCCGCGCCTGTTTTTCCGATGATGTATATATGTTTGCGTCGATCGGCATCTTTGATGCCAAAGATCGTCTCTTTATTTTTATACTCGGCTTTGGCAAAAAAATTGATATTTTTTCTCTGTTCTTCCGTACTTCCTTCGGCAATTGGTATCTGTTCGGGGGGCTCACCGGCGAGCGTTTTCCCCCAGGCCAGATTTTTAACTCCTGCAAGAAGTATTCCCGGCGGGTGCCAGATGGTTGCGATCTCCTGTGCATTCATGATCTGGTACCTGTGTTCAAAATATGAAAGTTTTCTATTTTTCATCCGTTGCAGAAGATTGTCTTTAAAAAATATCGGTTTTTTGAAAATAAACTGGTTGCCTTCTCCGATAGAAAGGGTTCCAAGAGTCCCAGCCAGGTTGTTGAGAATGGGCATCAGGTTGGGATTTGTATCTGATCCGGCCAAAAGGCGTACGCCGATTTTCCCTCCCTGAAATGAGGCCTTTTTTAAGATAAGCAGTTTCAACGGGTTTTGATTGTATTTTTCCGATTCAACCTCATATGATGTGCGTTTGGCCGCCTCGACTGTTCCTTCTTGCCAGTCAAAATATGCGGGGGTGAGTACTATCTGAAATGCAATCTTGATATCGGGCGCTTGGCGCCCAAGAAAGCCAAGAAGGGACGAGGCAGGGTCAACATCAGTATAGTCCATATATGTTTTGAGAGGCAGAAAATAAGAGCTGTGGAGTACGGCTTCGCCGATTGCTATGTGTTTGGATTTGAGAACTATATCCAGTGGATCAGTTGTTTTTTTAACGACGGATTGAGGGAACGATGATGTGACCAGACTCTGCACAAGCGTTTCGTTTACTTTGGGGATAGCCGCGTAAAAATAGATCGTTTGGGAAAGAAGATAGAGCTCAAACGCATACGTTTTGGGATGGAGTAAAAATCGTTTCCACCAAGGGATGTAAGGGTAGGGGAGAAGAGAGGCAAATATCTGACTAGCCGCTTCAATCGGCGTCTCATCGTCTTTGGGATTGCGTACTTGTAAGAATGACAGAGAGGACATAGAAAGATTATAGCAGGAAATTAGGAACCTACTGACGTAAGACCCAGCTTTTTTGCTTCATTGAAAAAGAATTTTTTTAACTCAGTTAGACTTAAAGGTTTCAACATTATAGGAAGAGAAGTAAAATCCTGTACTTTAGTCATATCTGAAGCAATAAGAAGAGGATCGGGATCTCCGTTGAATTTTTGTTTGAGCCCTGTCACCAAATCCCATATTGAGTAGGATTTAAGCAAAAAATAAAGATCAACAAAGTCTTTTACTTCAGATCGTTGAGATATTACAAGCAGTTTGTTGACGGCAATATCTATTTTACTATCTACGTAGATATCATCAATCTTCTCTCTTTTTTCTATGGCATTAAATGGATAGTAGGAAAAATCAACTTTCAAGAGTTGACCTTTTGGGGACTCAAGTTGGAAACGGTATACTACTTCAATAAACTGGGAACTAACCTTGAATTTAAGTTTTTTTGATATCTCTTCTACAATTGTATAGACTGCTTGTTTGTCATACTTCTTTTCTGCAAAAAAGTCTAAATCTTCAGATTCGCGATGGTGAAGGTATAAGGAAGATAATAATGTCCCGCCGGTAAAATAGAAAAGCGATGACAAATACTCGCTTTCTTTTAGTTGCTCCAGAAAAAGACTTTGTTCTTCTTTAAGGTTTTTATATGACCCCATATGAGTAATTCAAATAACCTTTTTTGAAGAGGGAACAAGTGTAGTTGGTTCCAATATTTTTTGACATCCGCAAGCGATATTTTCTCATCTCCGGGCCCATAATTAATCATCCGCTCCAAAAGAAATATTCTCCCTTTTTCTGTTTTTTTGAGCTCATCAACGTTATAATCCCACACAGCTTTCATAAGTAGTAGTATACATGAATAAAAAGGACGCAAGGAAGAATTATACTGCATAACCACTAATATGCTATCGCACATCAATGGTATGGTGTATACTTATTCGTAAGGGGGGGTACGAATATGAATGAAGAAGTGAATGAAACTTCATTTCAGCCGGGAAAACTAAGAGAGATTGTTCTATCAGCCTTTGGGGTATCTCTTTTGGTTGGAGGAAGCATAGTTTTTCCTACACTTCCTATTGTGGTAGGGAGTATTTTGGGCCTTATAGAAGAGTCCCATAAAAAAAATATTCCTCCACATAAAGTAAAAAGAGTTCTTGCGAATCTCGAAAAAAGGGAGCTCATTCGGTTAGAAGAGCGAGGAGATGAAATATATGTCGAAATCAGCGAAAAAGGCACACAAGAAATTCTTAAATATTCTCTTGAAGCTGTTTTAAATATCAAAAAGAGAAAAAAGGAATGGAATGGGAAATGGTATATGGTCTTGTTTGACGTGCCTGAAGTTCAGAAAAATAAAAGAGAGCATCTGAGGCGTTTCTTGAAACGCATAGGTTTTTTTCCTTACCAAAAAAGTGTCTATGTCTTTCCGTATGAATGCGAGAAGGAAGTAAGACTGATAAAACAGATGGTCGAAAGCTCTGCGTATTTAAGCTACATCATCGCAGACAAGATAGAACACGAAAAAGAGGTAAAACTCTATTTCAACCTTTAAAACCTTAACCATTCCTAAGCGATCGCACAAAGATGGTAAGTAAATTTTTTATCTTCTCTTGACAAATAATATTTTGTATATTATCATAATATACATAAAGGAAAATATATGAAAAAACCAAATAAAATCCCACAATTCAAAAACGAAGATGAAGAAAGAGAGTTTTGGTCTACACACAGTCCCTTGGACTTTATGGATCAATTAAAGGAAGTGGAGATAGATCTCTCAGAACTCAAGCCTTCTACCGAAACTATCAGTCTCCGTCTCCCTCAACATTTGCTCTACGATATCAAAACCATCGCCAATAGCAAAGACGTGCCATATCAGTCATTGATGAAAGTCTATTTAGCTGAGATGGTGAAGGAAGAAAAGAAAGAGTATGGGATTGAAAAGAAACGTCAAACTAAGTAGAATACATCTATGGACATACATACTGCTTCGGAACAAATTAAGCCGATATTGATGAAATATTCTGTCAAACGAGCTTCTTTATTTGGGTCAATTGTGAGAGGAACGATGAATAAAGATAGCGATGTGGACATATTGGTTGAACTACCCGAAAAAGCTACTCTTTTTGATATGCTGGGAGTCAAACTCGATCTTGAGGAAAAACTGGGGCGGAAAGTGGACGTTGTCGAATATGAAGGAATCAAGCCGGCTCTCAAAAAAGAAATACTTTCTCACCAGGTTATTATCTATCAACACCAATGAAAAGGTTATCGCCCCTGCGCATCCAAGATATCAAAGAAAACGTCAATAAAATTATTATCAACACAAAAGATATCAGCGAGAATGAATTTTATGAGAATGATATTTTGTATTCTGCCGTATTACGTTGGTTGGAGTTGATAGGCGAGGCTGCTAAATATGTCGATGAAGAAACAAAAAAACTATATCCGGATATTCCTTGGAAAATGATGGCAGCTATGCGAGATGTAGCGATCCATGATTATGCCGAGTTGCTTCAAAAAAGAATCTGGGAAACTATCAAGCAAGATATTCCAAAGCTGAAAATGCAGGTCGAAAAGATTAAGCCTGCTCATTGATCAATACTTTTTTTACCATCGTTAAGCGATAGCACAAAGATGGTAGGAAAGATATTTATATTATAGTTGCCTTAGTCCTTTTTGAGAATCTGCGAGAAATGCACGAAGCAATTCATCCTTATGTGGACCATTTCCCCACGTGGGACTATTTAAGAATGCTTGTACCATCGTTTCTTCTGTCCATACTTTTCCTATAAGTTTTTGGATATCTTCTCTTGTTTGAGTTCCATATGCTCCCAGAGTGAGCTTGCCATCACGTATAGTGATAGCGGCGCTATAAAAGTCTTGGCCGTAACCTATGTCTACTACGACTTTTCGTTGATTTCGAGGTCCTATATATTCTTGTCCCCATTCTATAATTATTACCGGTAGTTTTTCTGCGTTATCTTCTTCAGTTTTCATGGTGTTCGATTATACAATTTTTATATTTTTTCCTTCTCTTTGTTTTCTTGACTGACTGAAGGTCTCATGAAGTAAGTCCACGAGGTGTTCTCTCATGTTTATTTATTGATGATTCCTTTGTCTTTCAGGCAGTTTTTATATACATCGGCAAGAGGGTAGTAGAGCTTTACATTTTCTGCAGTGATAGTCTTTTCGTAGCGAGACACCTTGGCACATTCGTCAACCGCATTCTGTTTTAAATATTGATCTACTCGACTTACGCCAAGCCAGACCGCAAGAACAAATGCGACTCCTAAAATGCTCGTAGTTATGATTTTGGTGATATTGGTATCCATGAGCCCATAGTATATCATTTTTAATCTTGTTTTGCAAGGCTATTTTGTGCTCTGAATCGTACGATACACACGGTAAATATCCCCAGTAAAATGAAGCCTATATACTCCAAATATTGAGGCTCGCCCGCTAACGCCTAAGCGTAGCGATGGCGAGCGGGCCAGAAAATAATAACGGTTAACACTAGTAGAGTTAACAACAAACCAAAATACTCGAGATACTGCGGTAAAAACAGTATAACAATATGATTGTCTAAATCTTGACGAAGGCGCCATCCATTCGCCCAGTTATTCACCATCACATGTTCTCGTATCTCTTTTCCAAATAGAAATGGAATATGTAGAGAAATAAAATTTTGTATCCGGCATGTTACATGTTTCATGTTGCATGTTACATTGCTCTCATAGGCTTTCCATCCAGGGCTGTAAGACTGGAAAAGCATAACTGTGGAATCCGCACTGTTTTGAGGCAGACTTACTACATATCGTGAATAATCTAATTTTTCAGACACAACAGGATAAAACGTAGGAGAGACAATGCTTTTATCCGCCTTTACCAGTTTTAAGTGCTTTAGTTGTTCATAAGGAAGTGAGTACACAGAAAGTGAATGAAGCACGTTTTCTGACGCATAGTTCTCGTATGAGTTATTGTGAAAGTTAAAACTATATCCGAGTCCATAGGGATAGCGAGATCCAATAAAGTAATATTCAGTGTCATTTTTAATTCTATCTTCCAAATAACTTTGCTTCTTCGTTTGATCCAGAATATAGAAAAATAATTTTCTTCCTTTTTCATTGGTACTATTTATTTTGACTATATATCCTTCTTTTTGATCAAGCACTGGCAGGTCATATCCAAAACAGGCGGTAGCACCTTGAGATGATGTTACATCAAGACTCTTTCCTTCCTGTATACTTTCTATCGTTCCTTTTTGTACATAACATTCGGTAACAAGCGTTTGATCTAGAGGAACACTGGCTATAGGCAATTTGTGCCATGTGACAGAAAGAGTATCTCCACTTACTGTAGGATAAAGCACAGTATTAGTTGCCTTATACGTATCCTCATTTTCGATATAGACCTGATCGATAAGAGAACTTGAAGTCAACACGTATGTTGAGGGCACCAAAGACAACTTTCTGTCCAAAGTAAACGTATCAGCTTGTTCTTTGAACACCCATTCTTTCTCAGGGACACGTGTTTGGGTGGTAAGGTCCAAAAACGGATAATAGATATCAAGCTGTTTTTGTGTATCCGTATAATAGTCTCCATATTCCTGGTAGGCGGTGTCGTCTGTCGTCAGTTTGACAATGGGGCCAATATTAGGAATATCTTTTGATATCGATATAAAATTATCTATCGGTTTAGGGTGACTGACTTGATATATCACAAGATTTTTCCACTGTTTTACTTTGTGGATAGAGTTTGTTTTCTCAAGCATCTTCTCGAGCCTATCATACTGCATGCCTTTGACGGTTGATGTAGCCGGCAAAAGAGAGTAATCGAGAAGCAAGTAATCGATATTATATTTTTCGATGACTTGCTGGAATTTGGCTGTGTCTTCAGCTTCTGTCGCCGTTTTTATCTCCCAAAAATAACTTTCACTCTTATCGCTCCAGACATCAAATGTACGTGACACAATAGGTTGTTCAATACCGTACCATATAAATCCTGATCCGTTATATCCCCATTTGTGGAAAAACCATCCCCAGAAGGTATAGTCGGGGAGCATGGCAATGCGCTTATTCTTGTCGACAGTTTTGAAATAATCCATCACTTGAAAGTATTCTTTGGGTATTTTGACCTTCATTTCGTTGGAAAAAAAGTATCCTTGAAACGCGGGTAGGGCATATATACCGATAAGGAATGCAACGAGTACTCCAATCACATTGAGCATGATCGTAGGTGGCACTTTTTTCATTAGTCTCAAGGCGATATCAACTACAAGACATACTCCTGCGGTAAAAAAATAGGAAAAAATAAGAGCATACACTGCGAAGAACTTAGTAAAAGGTGAACGGAAGATCTGATTGACAAGATCACTTCGTCTTATAAAATCATTGATAAAAGAGAATGGGGGAGTAGCGTTCAAAAGAGCGATACATACTACTATACCAACGCATATGTAGGATGATCTGAAAGGGGCACGCTTAAATATGCCCAACAGAACAAGGCCTATAAATACATATTGAATCAACTGAGGTAAAGTCTCTGAAAAATGATCTTTCCAGGTGGCAAATAACAATGTGTTATCTTTGGAATAAAGGTCATAATAAAACCCCTCCATTTTTAGAAAATGGGTGACGGTTCCTTTTTCTTTATTTTGAAAAAACACATCTTCTGTTGCCAGTTGGTTGATCTTCGCCTCTTTAGTTACAGAGCTTGAAGTGGCAAAAAAATATGTTTGTGGCAGTATCCAAAATGAATTAATGAGAAAAATGGATATAAATATAAAAAGACTTCTTTTGACTATTGTGAAATCTTTTTTGTGAACGAATATTCCTAGTATAAAGAAAGACAAAGCGAGGATATATACCACAAACACAGTCTGAAGATATGCCTGAGGCGTAGCCAAAAGATTGATAAGAAAAAATGTAACCATATTTTTTTTGGATATTCGAGAATCCGTTAAGATTGTGATAGCGACATATATCTCCCAGGGAAGAAAAGCGAAAAAAGTGGAGAATGGCTCAAAAGGCACTGAAAAAATTTGCAATACCCCGAGATTACCCATGTAAAATAAACTTCCTACAAAAGGGATGATTTTTTTGTCTTTTACAGGGAGAGTACGTGAGAGAAGTTGAAACATACCCATTCCCCCTATCCCCAACATCAGAAGATGATATACGTAGCGAATGATATTTTGAGGAAGTACCGTAGAAAGAAGGAATACAAAAATCGAGCGAACCATATCAGAGGCGTGAGCCATACCCGATAAGAGGCCAAAACTCTGATACTCTTCCCAGACAGAGAAAAGTGCTCTTTTTATGCCTAATAAGGGATTAAGATCGGTTTGCACGTTATCCCAGCCAGTCAGATATGTTCCTGACACATAGTTGGTTACAAAGAGTAATACTATGACAAGAC
This sequence comes from bacterium, assembly GCA_030647255.1. Classification (GTDB taxonomy): domain Bacteria; phylum Patescibacteriota; class Microgenomatia; order UBA1406; family GWC2-37-13; genus JAUSJK01. The sequence continues at coordinate 5,365 of JAUSJK010000054.1, read as the reverse complement.
ATAGAATAATCTGGTATTTATATATTCCTATTATTTTTTTCATATATGTGCTAAAAGATGAGCATACTTTGTTGCTACTTTTTTCCATGAACGCTCCTTTTTTATATAGCGTGCAAACTGAGTAGAGAGAGAAATATTGTTTCGTATGTATGCTAATTTGTGAGAAATATCTTCTCCGTTCATCTTAAAAATAAACGCATCTTGAGATAGTCCCGAGATATCTTTTAATCCTTTCCGAAAGTCAGAGGACTGAAAGTAATCTTCTATTTTTTCAGAAAGTAATACTGGCTTTTCATAAGAAAACGCCAAGGACAAGGGACCTGAAGAAGAAAAAAATAGTTGGTATGGCAAAATCACCACGTCTGCCGCAGAAAAATAATATTGAATCATGTCTTCAGGAACAAAGCCTGTCATGATAGCTTGTTTCTTGGCAGCAAGTTTGGTGATTTTTTCAACGTACTTACTATATTTTTTATTTAAGGCGTGATTGGGATTGGCTCCTCCGGCTATGACTAACATATTCTCTTTGGTGGTCTTCCAGACATCAAGAAGCTTGTCGACTCCCTTATAAGGAGATAGAAATCCGAAGTAGAGAGTGATAAAAGCCTTTGGTGATAAGCCTAAGCGAGTACGAGCTACTTCTTTTGATTGGATGTGAACTTGTTCTATCGCATGAGGAATCCAGACTACTTTGATAGATTTGGGAAGTATTTTTTTGAATTTTTCTTCAAATACGACTATTTTTGAGGCAAGAAAAATAATATATGCATAGAACATATTTTTTACCATATAGAAAATGCCTTTTTTTATTTTATTTCTTTCCATATTTCCCATATCTTCAAGCACTTGGTGAAGAACGAGTATGACCGGAATCCCTTTGAGCTTTAACAATAAAAGAAGTCCCAGCACATAGGCCATATGTAAAAGCGACCCAAACATATATATTTCAATGGGGACAATCACTGTTTTTTTATACGGCAAAGCTATTATCTTTTTTACGACGGCATATAGATCTCGTATATTTCCTCTTCTCCAAGATCGGGATACGTGTATACCGTCTTCTTCATAACGCGTCTCTCCCTCATGAGTTTCTGCCATGACAGTAATATCAAGAGGCGGATCTATTTTTTTCATTTCGACGAGTGTATTTTTGGTATACGAGGCGACACCCACAGTTTTTTCACCGTGTGTGGTTCCTTTTATGGGATAGCTTGATATGACAATGAGTTTCTTTTTCATAGTCTTAGTTGACAGCAATAACTTCAAACCGATCATCTTCATAGAGGGTGCTAAAATCTTTTTTCTTACTCACGCTTTGAGAATCTTCTTGAAATGAGTAGAAGGCGGTGAAATACACAGGTTCATGAATAGGTTGTGGTGAGGCTATGGTGATAGTGTCCCCCGCATGTATCTGGACATTTTGAGGAGGATCGAATGTGTGAGTGATGCCATCATATGTATTTTTGAAATCAGGTTGTATGACGCTTCCATCCGGAAGTTGAATATACGTATCTGTCAAAAAACGAGGATAGATAAGTAATCCCGAAAGACTCACATTCCCATCTTTTTCAAATCGAAGCTCAGTATGAAATTGTTTGACGTTGGAGAGTTCAATATGGGCGGGCTCTACTCCTTCAGTTGAAGTAGACACGGTCACATTTTTTGGATAAAGAGCATTCCAACTATCTCTTAACTTTGTACACTCCGTAAAATACCAGCGGCTTTTTTGAGTGTCTTTGTAGATGACAATAGTGCGTATATTGTGTGTCTTTAGAAAATTAGCAAGCTCATGTCCGGACACATTGATTCCCTGTGAAGTACACTCAAGCATTTGAGGAATCGTACTATTGAGAAATTCGTTTGATTTTTCAGTAGCGGCTGTCCAGTGAAAGTATCCATCGACTATTTTTTTTCCATAAAAATATGGCAAGGCAGAGTAGAGAGTCTGGTATCTATCAAGTGGTAAGTGGAGCACCGCTTGTCCCGGTTGCTCTTGTATGATCTTTGACGCATCAGGAGGGAAAAGGGGAGAGGAATAAAAGCTAAAGGTCAGTCTTTCCAAGATGAGAAGAGCAATAACAAATCCTATAATCCATGCAGGTATTTTTCGTAAAAATAAATACACACAGATAGCGGCTACAAACCCAAACGCGACAATCACTCGTCCATTTTCAGGAATAAAAGGTAAAGGGAGTAAGCCCATACCTATAGTCAAAAAGAGTACGAAAGCCACAATTAAGATCTGTTTTAATTTTTTGTGCAATGCAAAAAAAGATATACCAAGGAGTATCCATCCGACTATTCCAAGAGACGCAACTTTTTCTATAGATGGGGAAGAGGCGATGAAATTGCCGACAGAGCCAAGATACTTATTGGGTATGAAAAAATCTGCAGCAATGGGCTGGCAACACTTCGCGAGAGACTGAGTTCTATCAATAGTATGAATTTTATTGTGGACGACTGCGTCTATATATCCATAAAATAGGAAAAGAAATATAGATATGACGAGAACAACTGGTATAAGAAATGAGAGAGGATGTTTGATAATGTTCTCATATATAAATCTACCTAGAGAACCTATAGATTCTGGTCTCACATACAAAACTAAAACTAATCCTCCTGCGATGACTTCTATAGCCAAAATGAGATACTGCAAAGATCCCCCCGCTACGAGAAGTATCCCTGAAAAAAGAAGTAACCAATGGCTCATATGAAGAGTTCTTTTCTCTTGAAATGCTCGATACATCTGGACGACCGCGAGTCCTACAAGAGGGAATCCGGCGACAAAAGCTAAATTCAAATGGGAGAATGTGCGGGCAATGACATACGGAGACGCTCCACATATAATAGCACTTGCAAAAGAGGCGAGTTTAGTTTGTTTTGTCCCGTGAGAAGAAAGAGAAGTAAAGAAAAGATATGTGAGCCACATATTGAAAAATAATATGAAGACTATAGTCAAGTTATATGCCAAAGGAAGTGATATGAGTAGAGAGAGTATACCTCCAAAAAGTACGGGGAGGGCTCCGTCAAATCCATACGAAAAGTCAAATCCGACAGGATATCTTAAAGTGGTCGTATAAGAAAATGGATGAGATAGGTGAAGAATATTCTCTCTGACTATATTTTGGAATCCAAAATATTCATAGCTATCTCCGCCATTTATCCATCCATCCCCAATAATAGTCGTCAAGGGATTGATCAAAAATAGTTTGCTCAAAAGGAGAGCTAGTGCTAAAAATAAAATGATTTTTTTCATATGATTACTGTTCGAATGGGTTTTCCAACCTTAATGTGAGTTTTTTGGAAGACGAAGATTTATAAGAAGCATTGGCAAGCCGGATGGACACGAGGTCCATGAGTACCTGGGGTAAATCTTTGATCACATTTACTTTTGACCGCTCGTCATTCGTCCATTTGACAGGGATTTCCTGTATGGTACAACCAAGGTTTTTTATCAGAAAAATAAATTCTGCATCATATCCCCATCTGTCTACTTTTGCGTGGAAGACAATAAGGTTTTTCACTTCTTTTTTAATAGCTTTGAATCCACAGGTGAAGTCTGTAACCCATGTATTCAAGATCATATTGGAAAGAAGAGTAAATCCTCGTCCCAACATCTCTCTATAAAAGGGTTGGTGTTTGATGACAGTTGAGTGTCCATTCTTTCGTGTACCGATGATAAAGTCGACACCTTTTTTCATAAAAGGTACAAATTTATTCAGTTCGGAAAGGGGAGTGGACATATCCGTATCAAAAAAAAGCGTGTAGTCCGACTCGGATACTTTGAGTCCTTCTCGTATCGCATATCCTTTTCCTCGATTTTCCTTATACGAAACAATCTCTATTTTTGCTTTTGTGGCTTTTTCAATTCTGAATTTTGAACTCTGAATTCTAAATTTGGTTCTATCCGTACTGCCGTCATTGACAAATATGATTTTTTCGAGTTTGATTCCACGAAAAGTGACACCTCTTTCAAGGGCCTTAAATGTCTTGTCTATTCTTTCTACCTCGTTATATACGGGTATGACGAAACTGATTGTGATCATAATTTTTCAGAAACTAAAAACGTATAGTATTCTCCTCCTCTATCTATAAGCTTTTAGCTTACCGATATAGGGGGAGAAAGGCTTGAGAGGGGAAAAATCTAGATCTGTGGGTACAGATGAGTTGAGCGGGGCTCAACAAACTAGACTTATCTCAAGCCTTTCTGTGGTCACTTGTGGTGACCGGTTAGGGGGGTTACGCTTTTGGCGTAATTCAGGGGGGCTGATAACGGGGCAAACCGTCAAAGCCGTGAGGCTCTGCCATGTTTCCATTGGAAGCATGTTTGAATATTTCATTTTGTTATGCCGCGCACCACAGTGTGGCTTCAGCCGTGTTGACCTTCTGGCCGTTGCGGAAAGATCCGCTTGGCGCGTCTACACGTCCGAAGTTGGGAGAAGTCAACTGAGTCGACTCTCCTTTGTATTTCCACCCTGTGGAATTACTGTTTGGCAAAACGCTCCAGTTGTCGGACTTGCCACCCATGAGGGTAGAGGCTTCGCTAGGCGAAGTGGGGCAAGTAGCGACCTGCGGGGCGAGGACGGCGGTAGGGGCCGGAATTGCGGTCGCGGGAGCGACAGGAACTTGTTGCGCTTGGGGCGCAGAGATTTGCTGATTAACAGCTACCTCAGTTCCTTCTCCCTTTTGACAGGATGTCCAGTACACCGTACTCTTGGGTGCGGAGATAGTTCCGGTGCTTGCCATCAGTGCACGATCCCAGTCAACAGGATAGTAAGCTACACGCCACGTGACATTGCCAGTCAACTTTCCACTTGATCGCGGAAAATCGATGCAAGTTCCGACAGGAACGTTAGCACTGTACACAGTGGAAAACGGGGGACGACCTACAACCCAGCCAATAACATAAGTGTTACCTGGAGCCAAATACAAAACGGTTAATGCGTCTTGCGGAACACCGAGTACTTCAGAAGCGGCTTGTACGCTTTGGGGGGCGTCTTTGCCGGACTGCTGGGGAGAAACTCCAACGACTGCGGTGGGTGCTGCGACAGCGGGTGCTGCTGCGGGGGCTGGTGTGACTGTTGGAACTTGTACTGCTGGTGCTGATACTGCGGGAGCCTTTGGGACTGCCATTGCTTCAACTGCGCGAGCTCCTCCAACTGAGGTAGCTACTAACCATACTAAAACTAGACCTGCGACTGCTGCTCCGATGAGCCAAAGTCCCTTCTCAGTGATCCAATACACCACTGCAAAAGCCAAAACACCAATCACTGCTACTGCGCCAACTACTACGTTTGTATCCATTTCTTCGACCTTTCTTAGTCTACTCGTACTGCTTTGATGAAAACTTTTACTTCCTCAATTC
>JAUSJK010000053.1 GCA_030647255.1 bacterium | reverse complement strand
TCTTTAAATCCGGCGGAGTTACAGCGCTCGATGGAGAAGAAATTACAGAAAATCAAAAAGTTACTTGGGTAACATTTTTAAATCTGTCAACGTCCTTACAGATTTTTACCCTCGGTAACATTTTTCACCTTGCAATTCGATTATGGATCAATCAACTTTAGTACTCGTTTTCCAGATCGAACCCATATTCATCTTCAAAGCCAATTTCAACCTCATAAATCGACAGCCGTTCAAGTTTTAGAAGAATCTTTAAAAACAAATCAACTTTTACTTTTTGATCCGATACATCTTTTAGATGCCACTGCGATAAGCTCTCCTAATCAACCAACACGTGAGTATCTAGGCGGATGGGAAAAACAACTATATTTCTTTTCTTCGCGCATTGTTGGAGTGGATATTCACCCAGAACCAGGAAACAAAGAAGCAGTTGAAGAATTATTAAGAGGAGGAAAGCTTTACGAATTAGCTCTTGCTTCACAAGAATTATGTGCTAACTTACAGTTTTTGAGAGTCGAAGCTCTTGTTCCGTTAAACTCTCAAATTTCCCAATCACATTTTCAAAAAAAAGGAATCGACTATTTAACTCAAATAGCTGAAGTACTTAAATCCTTAAGAAAAATGAAGTAACTCTACTCATGTTGTATATTGACGTTATAGATTATCACCTCTCCATAGTTGTCGGCGTTGCAAAGAGAGAACGAGACTTCCTTGATGCAGTTAGATTTCGAACCCATTTATATAATAAATGCTACAATGATTGTCATGGAGACCTTCTTTGTGAATAAGTTTAGAATTCTTTTTTATACTTTATTTTTTATTTTTCTATTTTTATTTTCAAGTACATCTTCTTTAAAAGCGGTAGAAATTACAAACGATCCAATATTCATTGTCATTAACTTCTCAGATTCCTTTCACAATCTAGATTGGGCGGCTCACGAAGATATTTGGCAAAAGAATATTAAACCATTGGCAAAACTCAGGCTTAGAAATATCAAGAATATTCTTAATTACAACCCTACTCAATCACAATACATACTTGCTTGGAGTACTCTAATGGAATATACTAACTATCCGCTTGATAAACCATCTGACTCCTCACTGTATACCATCCGAATGAAACGAATGATGGAACTGAGCGAAGAAGAAAATTTTCCAATTTTTATACCTTTAAATGGTTTTCAGTGGTGGGATGAATTACCTGAGATATGGAACTATTGGGACTATGATGGGAACCAAACACCCGGTTGTAAAAACAATGAATTTAGTGAGGTTGATGACAAGAAAGATGACAAAGTGATCTATCGTTGCAAGTTTGAGAAATTGCGTGATCCACTATTTCGGCAGAGATTTATCAAAGGATATAATCCTGAAAATAAATGGAATGTTGATTGGGAAGATTGGGAAACTCCCATGAAAATATCAACCCGTAACTGGGGAGGAGGCGATATTCTTGTCGCTCCACCACCTAATATTGTCAATCATAATAACTCGTCTATTTCGTTTAATAAATTACAAACACAACGATATACTTCTTTAGTAGATACTATTTCTGCTGTTTTAAATCGATGGGATAAACAGGGTAAACAGTATTTATTTGCCGGTATATCGATTGGTACAGAAGTCAGTTTATATGGATCAATTAATCCGAAAAAGAATGAAATAAAGGCATATGGCTATCGGGCACTCCAAGACACTTTTTGTCCACAAAACAACCCATTATGTGGAAAGGATGCTAACTGGAATTCAGCAGAACTTCGTCAAAAGAGAGAAAAGATACTTTTTAATTACTTCAACGGTTTAGCAAAAATTGCGCATGATTACGGAATACCAAAACAGCGCATTTACTCTCATGTTTGGAACGAAAAAGATAAAAGCGATATAGATTATGTAAATGGATTTGGTTCGTCGATCACACTTTATTCCCGGCCTGGACAGAGTGCCTATGGAATTGCGAATAATCCATTAAATTTCTCTCTATTATCAATGTCCCTAAAAAAAAACGGTTATCCCGGTTGGGCGGTTCCGGAATTTGCACCACTTGTACGTGATGATAAAAACTGGCACGATGCTCTTTATAATACATTGAGATCGCCTGTTGATGTTCCAAAAGTGATTGATATTTATAACGAGACAGATATTTTAAATACTGCTGCGATTCCCCAGCTTAAGGCGATTTTGAACGAGAATAAAATAGTTAATAGATGCATGGTTTCTGAAGTGTTCTCAGCACTACCTAATGAGTCAGTAGATCCTTTACTGTTTGAATGGAATGTGTTGAATAAAAAAGATAACGCAACAAAAATGGAAGTAGTACTTTGGGATACCAATCAGGTTCCTGTATCGGTAAATGAGTCGACGCATGTTTATTCAATAAATGTTAAATCATCACAAGAGGACGCTTTAACCTTTAAGTTACCAAAAAATATGCCAGAAGGATTGTATTATTGGGCGGTTAAAAGAGTCGGGTGTAACGGAGAGAAATGGACACTATCTAATCTTTCCTCCTTCGTCATTCAAAGTGCCAACAAGCGACCATTTTTAGAAAATGTGAAACGTTGGGTATTGAACTTGTTCAATAGAAATAGTTATTGAACTTGAATTACGAAACTAATAATGGTTGAAACATATAAGAAAATATTGTTCGAATATAATGGGAATAGTAGCCTTTAATACTTCTGGGAAGTGAGTTATATTTGTTACCAATTTATCATACATATATGCCTGAAAATAAAGCAAAAATTATTGAAGTTGTACGAGGATTATCTGAAGAAGATATGGTAAAAGTTAGGAAAGAAGGTGGTTTAGTTGGCAAAACAGCTGTAGTCGTAGCAAAAGCTATTCAAGCAGCTGAAATGCCCGTGGTGCAAGGTGCTGGTATAAAAAGTGGTGAAAAACCAGACGAAGCTAATCTGACTGTACTTCCAAAAAATGCTAAACCTAATCAGTAATCCACATAAGTAAATAATTTTAGGTGATTTAAATATAAAAAGAGACCGTGAAAACGGTCTTTTTTTATGGGTGATCGGGTGGCTCGGTCTCAATTTATTTACCAGTAATTAAAATGTAGGAGCTTAGTGCAAACCCAAGGAAAGCAACGACTCCTACAAGCCATAAGGAAGGGTGGGTTTTAATTAATTCACCGGAAAAAGCTGGTAATTTTCCTAATTCCAAACGTAGAAAGATCGCAATCATGCTAAATCCAAAGCCATAGCTGACCATAAGAAGTCCGAGATCAAATTTCATCCGTAAAGCCACGAATGCGGATACAAGTGAGTAAGCGACTGAAAAAAGAACTGTGCCAAGTATACTCCATGGACTTATCCCCTTCTCCAACAATCTCAAACCAAACCAGTTGCCTCCTAATTCCAGATACGCAAAAAATACTGGAATAATTGGAAGTATTAATAATCCATACCACTGCATACGCATAATGTACTCAATTTTTAATCAATCAGCAATGGTATGTAGATTATTTAGTGGACACCTTACGTATGATTCTTTTCAACCTCGGAGGTTGAATATATTGTCGTGAATGGCTATAAGCAGCGAGTGAACTTTTGGCCATAAAAAATGAGTAGCCTACCGAACGATGTTCGGACTTGTGATAGTATATCACCGCAGAAGGATATAACTTTTTTTAAAATTTCATTTGCTTCATTGTAGTTTTTTTCGCTTAATCTTTACGCACTTGCCCCGGACGATGATTCCAGTTTTGGCTTCGAATTAAGCCTTAACATTTAACGCTTTTGGAGTCTGTATACTTGTAAGTACCTATCCTAATAGGTGAAAGATAGACTTATTTCGATTGGTTCGCCGATTTTATACGATTTACATTATTCTAGGAAAAATTATGTCAGAAACCGTACCGAAGGATAAAGTAATTACCAGGGAGGGAATTATCTCAGAGGCAGAGCAAAATATTACAAGAATTCGGCAAGTACCCACTACATTATCTCATCTAAAGCCATTAACAGCTTACCGAGTGGAAATGCATAAGCATTCTTTTCCTTTTGGGACGGTATTAAGCGGTCCTCTCATTCGAGGTAAATCACATAATCCATGGGTAGAGAAGTATCTAAAAGAAAAGAATATTGATGAAGTATACGTTGCTAAATATTTAGAATTTTTCCAAGAACACTTTTCCGGTGCAGTTATAGAAAACGATTTTAAATGGCAGGAAATGACCAATGAAGACGGTAGTCCACTTTACCTACGTACGGATACAGTTATGGCATTCATCAGAGAATATCCAGAACTAATGCCGAATTTCAGAGGACATACTATCTTCTGGAACAGAAGAAAAAATTTACCTATATATTTGCAAAATGCTTCAAAAAAAGACATACAAGAAGAATTATTTAAGAAACGTTTGAGCGTGTTGCAAAAATACCCAGATATTCCTGAGTGGGATATTATTAACGAACCCCTTAAAAGACATCAGGGTTTTTGGAACTGTAGGAATAAGCATAATGAAATTGTTTTTGATCCGGTCTCGGATATCGATGTATTTGCAGATCTGATTTTAGAGGCACATAAGCTAGCGCCAGCTACTCGATTGTATATCAATGAATACAGTATTTTGTCAGGGAGAAAAACCGACGATTATATTATATTCCTTGAAAAATTAACTAGCAGGTTACGGGAAAAAGGCCTGAGTAATGAAAATATGAAGACATTTCTAGGCATTGGGATACAAGGTCATATAACCACATGGGATTTTGCAAGCATCCCGCAGGCAAAAACAAACTTAGATAAAGTGGCTCTTTTGGGATTACCTATTAAGATAACAGAGTTTGATGTTTCCGATGAACAGTTTGGTGGAAAAGTCCAACAACGGGCAGAATATATGAGAGATATGCTTACTCTTTTTTACGGTCATTCTGCGATAACAGGTATTTACTTGTGGGGATTTGATGAGCGGATGCATTGGAGGAAAGCTCATGGATTTAATGAACATCCGGCATTGACTGATTCCGAATTAAGACCGAATGCGGTTGGTGAAGCTTTTTTTCGAAGAATTCATCATGATTGGCGTACTGATTTGACTACGCATTCTAATGAAGATGGAAAAATTGCCTTTGTTGGATTTCCTGGTAGTTACAAAACTACGGAGTTGCCGACGATTTCTAGAGAGGAAAATATGATAAAATAGCATTGAAGCTATGAAAAAAGAGACTAAAGTATGGCTAGAATTGGCAAAAGAAGACTATGTTGATATGAAGATTATGAAGAAGGAAAAAAGGCTTCGTGGAGCAGTGCTGTTTGCTCAACAGGCAGTCGAGAAGATACTAAAAGCATATATAGCCGAATATATGAGTAGGACGCCAATACGTACTCATTATATTGAGAAATTAGTTTCTGATGCAAAACTCGATCTAAAAGAAATTAATAATCCAGAAGTTGAATTGCTCAGTGCGGCATATACTTGGGTACGCTATGCAGATTTAAGTAATGCTCGACTCAAAAATCCTAAAGAAGTAGAGAGGTTAATAGTTATGGGAGAAAAAGTTTACCTATGGGTAAAAACAAAATTCAAAAACAATTAAAGATATTTATTAAGAGGGTCAGAGAAGCTTATGAGCCTGAAGAGATTATTTTATTCGGCTCGTATGCACGAGGAGAAGCGACAGAGTATAGTGATGTTGATATTCTGGTGGTGGCAAGATCCTTTAAGAATATTGATCCGTTTAAGCGGCACATTAGATTGCATAAATTAGGTAATGATTTAAATCCTGATTTTAATGCTTTTGGTTTTACTCCCATTGAACTGAAGAAGTCTTCATACTTAACTACTTTGCGAGATGCTTTGCAAACAGGTGTGGTTATAGCTTGAATCTTCAATCAACTGTATCTAATTTAGATTGTTATAATATCCTAATCAGCTATGGGGTGACTGAGCGGTTCGGTTGCACTCACTGTAAATAAACGAGTTAGCGTTTCTTTTTTCTTAATTGTTTTAAAAGCTCCAAATCTCCTTTTATAAGACCTGGCTGGAAGCCATGAGCAAGCCCTTTCGATTACACTCAGGGCGAGTCGAATGGGTGACCGACGGGATTTGAACCCGCAACATTCGCCTCCACAGGGCGATGCTCTGCCAGTTGAGCTACGATCACCAATAGCTATATTTTATCACGATTTTGCCTATTTGTTTTGTATCCCATACGAGTCTAAGTACTGACGTCATACAGAATTATTTGTTAAAATGGAGTATATGTATTCGATGGTGTACTTAGTGGTATTGTATTATCTCCGTTTTTTTGCCAGGGTTGCATTGTATCTTAACAAACCTCATGTTATTGGTATTACGGGTTCGGCGGGTAAATCTTCTACGCGCGACACTATCTACGGTATGCTTAAAGATTACTTCCCTACCAAAATGCTACAGAAAGGTAACTCAGAGATAGGGATACCACTGGGGATACTGGGATTATCCATCAAAGATAACTCAGCGTCAGAATGGATACTCCACCTTATCCAAGCTCCATTTGGTCTGTTGTATTTAAAAAACACGCGATATCTTGTCGTTGAAATGGGTATAGATGAACCAACCTCTCCTAAAAATATGGAATTTTTATTGAGCGTTCTTGAACCGGAGACAGCCATATTTCTCAATGTCCACTCAGTTCACACTCTTCAGTTTCAAAGAGCTCTAACTGCAAAAGAATTGGAAGAAACAGCGAGTGATCCCAAAAAAAGAGAAGAGGCAATTGTCAAAAAAATAGCTGAAGAAAAAGGAAAGATTATTACACACTCAGGCTGTCGTATAGGGATATATAATAGTGACAGTTCGTATATAAATGATGTGATAGCCCGGCATCACAAAGAGATAGTCCAGATATACGGAGTTAAAAAGACGGCTCTCGTGTCGTTTGGCAAAACAGATTGTGACATCTGTTATGGTGCGTATGATGTGGATATCCAAAGTACAAAATTTGAATTCTCGTTTAGAGATAAGGAGATAATGCAGATAGAGATACACGGATATGCACTTCCTTATGAATATTTTGAAGTCTTTGGGGCGGCCATATTGGCGGGTAAAAATATTGGACTTACTGATTCTCAGATTAAAATGGGTATAGAGAAGAATTTTCAGTTGCCCGCGGGACGGGCGACTATCTTCAAAGGTGTGCATACTTCATATATTGTCGATTCTTCCTACAATGCGTCGAAGGTACCCGTTATTGCATTTTTGGATCTGACATATCGTATAAAGGAAAAAGAAAAGAGACCTCTTGTGTTTCTATTTGGGGATATGAGAGAACTTGGCGACTTGGCGGAGAAAGAACACGAAGAAGTGGTGCATAAGATTCTCGGAGGCGTTGATTATTTGTACTGTGTAGGGGAACTGACAAAAAAATATGTCATAACCAAAGTTGAAACGTGGAACGTGGAACATGGAACGTTCAAAGAAATAAAGCATTTTGAAAATTCGATTAAGGCGGGAGAATATATGAAGGATCATCTGCCTGAAAATGCTTTAGTACTTGTAAAGGGATCACAAAACACTATTTTTTTGGAAGAGGCGATTAAATTTTTACTTGTGAATAAAGAAGACGAGAAGAGATTGTGCAGACAGGGAGGAATGTGGGAAAAGAAGAAGCTAGGAGTAAAGAGAGTTATTGGATAAGAGTTAGAACGTTGAAAAGGGCTTCGTCATTCTGGCTTGTCCAGAATCGTAGTTGATTAGTTCATTGACAACGATCCTGGATGCGTCTCGCTTTGCAAGACTTACCAGGATGACGTGGATAATAACGAATGTTATTTTATTTTATGTTCTATATGTAAACTCTCCTTTACTTTTTCTTCACTACGTACGAATTGGCGGAGTCGAGGATTGCGTAGCCTTTTGACTCGATTTCTTTTCGGAGCTTATCTCCTTCTTCATAGTTTCCTGCTTTTTTTGCTTCAAATCTTTTTTCTGCCAACTTTTGAATCTCTTCAGGAATATTTACTTCTTCGACTTCAGTCAAACGAAGACCGAGTACCTGATCAAATTCGAATAGTAAATCAAGTTTGTCTCCCGAAGGAATACTTGATTTGAGCATCTCCCACATTATTGCTACTCCTTGAGGAAGTTGGAGATCACTTGCGACACTCTCTCTGAAACGATTTCTATATTCATCAACTTTTTGCAGCTTTTCCTCTGAGAGCATGGTTCTTGATGTTTGAGAGCGCAGTGTGATGACGAACTCTTTCAGTTTGTCGTATGCTTCTTGGGCACTTTTGACTGCTTCCCAGGTAAAATTGGACAACTGCCTGTAATGGGCTTGCAAGTATAGAAGTCTGAGAGCCATCGGTTCTATGCCTTTTTTTTCTACATCATTCAACGTATAAAAATTACCCAGTGATTTGCTCATTTTTTCTCCTTCGACATTCAAAAAATTATGATGGACCCAAAATTGAGAAAATGGTTTACCTGTGGCTGCTTCCGACTGGGCGATTTCATTTTCATGATGAACCGGAATATGATCGATGCCTCCCGTATGAATATCGATCGATTCGCCAAGGTATTTCATCGCCATGGCGGAACACTCGATGTGCCAACCCGGAAAGCCGTCACCCCAAGGTGAGTTCCAGCGCATAGAGTGATCTTTAAATCTGCCTACTCTTTTGAACCACAGAGCAAAATCTGCCGGATGTTTTTTATTGGGATCAAGATGGACATTGTCTCGTACTGCTTGTTTTTTTTCTTCAATGCTCTGTCGAGAAAGTTTTCCATAGTCTGGGAACTTTTGTGTATCAAAGTAGACGGCTTCAGGGGTATCATAGGTAAATCCTTTCTGTTCAAGTTTTTGGATCAAATGGATCATATCCTTTACATGATCTGTCGCTTTGCAAAGAACTAAAGGGTCTATAATGTTCATCTTTTTTATAGATGATACAAATTGGTCAGTATAAAACTGAGCGACTTCCCAGACAGTCTTTCCTGTTTTTTTTGCACCTTTCTCCAATTTATCTTCTCCTTCATCCGTATCTCCTGTAAGATGTCCGACATCTGTAATATTCATCACGTGTTTCACGTTATATCCCATATAGGTGAGAGTTCTTTTCAAAATATCGTCATAGGTAAATTTTCTCAGATGTCCGATATGGGTATAGTCGTATACGGTCGGTCCACAGGTATAGAGAGCAACATTCGGTGGGTTCAAGGGTGTAAGAGTTTCGATTTGTCGAGTGAGAGTATTGTGGAGTTTCATGAAGACATTTTACATTATTTATTTCTCTTCCACAAATTTTATTCCTTTTAACTTCTCAGGGAGAAATGATTGATCTTTTGTTGGACCGACATATTTTTCCGACCAATTATAATCTTTGGCATACCCTAACTGCTTCATGAGTTTTGTTGGAGCGTTACGTAAATGAAGTGGGATAGGCTCGTTAGGGTTATTCAGGACAACTTCTTTGGCTTTTCCTAGAGCATTAACAACGAGGCGGGACTTCGGAGCTTTGGCTAAATATATACATATATGGCTCAAGATAAGTTGGGCCTCGGGCATACCGATTTTATCGACCGCCTCAAATCCGGCGTTGGCTTGGATGAGAGCTCCCCTATCCGCGAGACCAATATCTTCCGACGCAAATATAATCATTCGCCGAGCAATGAAAGTCGGATCTTCACCACTCTCAAGCATGCGGACGAGATAATAGACAGCTGCATCAGCGTCTGATCCACGCAGTGATTTAATGAAAGCGCTGATGGTGTTGTAGTGTTCGTCTCCTTTTTTATCATATATTCCCGCCGACTTTACTTGAAAAACCTGCTTTATAATATGAGGAGTGATTTCTTTTTCCTTGTACGTCGTGACAGCAATTTCAAGCGCATTGAGCATGATTCGTGCATCTCCGCCTGATAACCCTATCAATATCTCTCTTGCAGATGCGGGTACTTTTTTTACATACTTGCCCAGACCTCTTTCTTTATCTTTGAGGGCCCTATCTACCAGTGTCTCCAGGTCTTTGAGTTCAAGTGGCTCGAGTACAAATACCCGAGAACGGGATAACAACGCACTGATAATTTCAAATGAAGGATTCTCCGTCGTCGCACCGATAAGAGTAATGAGTCCAGACTCGACATAGGGCAAAAGCACGTCTTGTTGGGCTTTATTCCAGCGATGGATCTCATCGATGAAGACAATTGTTTTCTTCTGAAACATCACCATCTCTTTGGCTTCTTTGACAATTCTTAATAGATCATCTTTTCCGCTCGTGACCCCGGAGAGAATATGAAAGTCTGCCTCAAATGCATGGGCGATGATCGACGCCAATGTAGTCTTACCTGTTCCTGGAGGACCCCAGAAAATAATAGAAAAAAGACTTTGTTTCTCAATCATCTTACGGATGAGTCCATTTTTTCCCACCAGGTGTTCTTGTCCGACAAATTCTTCGAGAGTGGTAGGTCTCATTGTGTGCGCCAGATTCATGGAGTCATTTTATCAGATTATCTCTTTACATAAATTGTTTATTTTGGTATTCTAATACTGTATAGATAGTAGTTATTAATTTATTTATTACTTATATGAAATATACGCTTCCTTCTCTCTCGTATGGTTACGATGCATTAGAGCCATATATCGACGCTAAGACGATGGAGATACATCACTCGAAACATCATCAGGCATATATAGATAAGCTGAACTTGGTACTGGAAAAAAATCCAACAATTGCAGATAAACCATTGGAAGAACTAATGAAAAACCTTGCTTCTCTTTCAATAGACGAGAAAGACAAAACCATGCTGCGCAATCATGGCGGAGGACACTTAAATCATTCTTTCTTTTGGAAAATCATGGGCAAAGAAAAAAAAGTGAATAAAGAATTAGTTGAAAGAATAACTAAAAAATTCGGCTCGATGGAAGAGTTTAAAAAAATATTTACGGAGACAGCAGTGGGTCGATTTGGGAGCGGTTGGGCGTGGTTAGTTGAGGATGAAAAAAAAGAACTTAAAGTTTATTCTACCGCTAATCAAGATTCGCCTTATCTCTCAGGCCATACTCCCATTATTGGTCTGGATGTCTGGGAGCATGCGTACTACCTGAAGTATCAAAACAAGCGACCCGATTATATACAAAACTGGTGGAATGTCCTCACGCTTATATAGAATTAGAGCCATAGAAAAGCCAATTACTATCGGTATAGCTTTCGGAATGGAAAGATTAGCTGGTGGAGAACTCTCGGGGGGTTAGATTTAATTTAGATTGTCAGGATAGCCTAAGTATCAATAATCTGCCTATTAGCAGATAAGGCTTCTAAGTGATAATTATATTATAGGTATTATATACTGTCATAAGGCTCTGTTATTTAGTAATTGATCTACTAATAGTATCTAAAGTAGGCACAAAGACCGTCATATCTGCATTTATATAGGTCTACTCTTATCAAAGACTGTCTCAACTTGCTAAACATGAAAGCATGACAGATCATACTGACACAACAATCTAATTTAACTTTCATGTATACTATTGGCATGCGTTTACTTCTATTTGTACAAGAATATTGGGTCATACTCTATAAGAAGGTTACTTCATACTTTATTGCCTTCCCGCCAGCCTCTTGGTCAAAAGGAACAAAAGGAGACGTTATTCTTATTCCACCTTTCGGAACTAACGTGAAATTTATCTTCATTCTGGGAGAGATATGTAGCGAGCTTGGATATAGAGTACACCATGTTCCGCAACTTGATAATAATACATATCTTGTGGAAAAGGGAAGCAAGAATTTAGAAAAATATATAGCACAAAATAACCTACAAAATGTAGTACTGGTCTCTCACAGCAAAGGAGGACTCATTGCCAAATATTGTCTGGATTTTTCATCTGTCAGTTCGCAAATTCACCGATCGATTAGCGTTGCAACTCCCTATCAGGGAACACTTTGGGGATATTTTTATTTTTTCAATCTTCATGAAATGATCCCTGGTTCTCCCCTATTAAGAAAACTTAATAATGAGACAAAAAATAATCATAAAATAGTAGCGATATTTTCAAAGCTGGATAACCATGTGATTCCGAATAAAAACCTAAGACTCGAAGGCGCAACCAATATACAGCTGGATATAGTTGGACATACGAGAATATTGGATTCAAAAGAGTTGAAAGAAGAATTGAGAAAAATTCTGGGATAATATTGAAGTTTTTTATTACTTTTTTTGTCCTCCATATCTTCCTTCTCGTCTCGCTTTGCGAGACTCGAAGAGCGATATTCGGAGGACACAAGAATCCGTAATTTCTCATTCTTCGAAAACGGATTCTAGTGTTGGGGTAGTCGGACTTGAACCGACGACCTCACGGTCCCGAACCGTGTGTTCTCGCCACCCGCCTGTCATGCTATGAGCCCTCCACATCTTACTTCAACACTTAACTCTTTGCTTTTTGCTCGACGTGTTGAAGAGCGATGAAGGGAAGGCATAAGAAAGCGTAATCCTCATTCTTCGGAAACGCTTTCTAATGTCGGGGTAGTCGGACTTGAACCGACGACCTCACGGTCCCGAACCGTGTGTTCTAGCCATCTGAACTATACCCCGTATTATTTTTTTAAACGTAGGGAACGGTTTTAAACCGTTTCCTACAATTATATGTGTATTTTATCATGCCATACTGTTCATTCATATCTGTGCAATAATAAAAAAATGAGAGAAAGGAAGATAAATAGGATGAAGGGATTCGATTATAAAACACCTGGATATTATTATATCACCATTTGTACAAAAGATAGAAAGGAGTGGTTTGGGAAGATGGACGGGAGAAAAGTAGTTTTAAACAGTTTTGGCACAATAGTAGAAAAACATTGGGTAGATCTGCCTCATCATTATGTACCAATAGAATTAGATGAATATATTATTATGCCAAACCATTTACATGGAATTATAAAGATAAACGTAGGGAACGGTTTAAAACCGTTCCCTACACATATATATTCATTATCTGAGGTCATAAGAGGATTTAAAACATTTTCGTCAAAGGAGATAAGGATCTTAAATCAAAATTTTAGGTGGCAAAAATCTTTCTATGACAATATCATCCGTACGGAATACTCCCTTCAAAAAATCCGCGAATATATACGCTGGAATCCTCTCAAATGGGATATAGATCCAGAGAATAAAGAAGTTACTGTTTCCCGGTAGCGGGTTTGGTCTCCGCGTGTTGGGCTTGGGCTTTTTTCTTTGGTGAGAATAAACCTCTTTTTTCTTTACCCTTAGGAGCGAACTGCGATTGCTGTTGAACTGTTGCTTGTTTTCTTCTCTTTTTCTCCATTTCGTCATAATAGATTTTTCGTTTCATTTCTTCTTCCTCCTGTTTTTTTTCAGCAAGGATTTTTTCATCTCCGCTTTTGACCATCTGAAAAAGCCTGTTCCTGAGCGTCGCTAGATTTTGGGTATCTTTTTCCTGGTATTTTTTTTGAAGCTTATCAAAATCCATGGGAGTATGATTCTTTTTCTTTTGAAATTCATTTTTCAGATCACCTTCATTGGGTGAGCCGGTGGAACCTGCGGCTTGCTCAAGTATCTTGACGGGATTAAATGTCTGAGCGACGGACTTGGCTGACTGTTTCCCAGTAGTTTTACCCAGTTCAGCGAGTTGCTCAAATGTATCTGACCAAAAACCAGGCTTTGCCATACGTCATTGAACATGAAACATGTAACATGAAACAGATCTAGCGTGATAAAAAAAGGTTATATGTTATATGTTACACGTTCTCTGATTAAATTCCTAGGAGTGCTTTGGCGCGTTCGGAGATGTGTTCCATACTCCAGGGAGGGTCAAACGTGAGAGTAATCGTAATATCTTTTTCTTTGATCCCATGATCCTGAAGTTTAGATTTAATTTCCTGTTCGATAAGATTAAAAAGAGGGCAGCCGATGGACGTGAGTGTCATCTTGATCGTGACTTTATTATTTTTTGTGATATTCGTCTCGTACACGAGTCCCAAATCGATGATAGAAATATTGAGCTCGGGGTCAAGAACGTCGGTGAGAATATCTTTGATCTTTTTTGGAGTAAGCTTCATGGAATTAGAGTATAGCAAATGATATAATGAAAATGATATGGATGAATATAAAATACGGTTTATCTCGCTTGGTGGGATAGTCGGAGTGACGAAGAATATGTATGTGTACGAGTTGTATAAGAATGACGCTCTTCAAGATATCCTCATAGTCGATTGTGGAATCGGTTTTCCCCAAGAAAAAGAACTGGGAG
The DNA here is from genome assembly GCA_030647255.1 of bacterium. Taxonomy (GTDB): domain Bacteria; phylum Patescibacteriota; class Microgenomatia; order UBA1406; family GWC2-37-13; genus JAUSJK01. Next base: position 29,956 of record JAUSJK010000053.1, on the reverse strand, counting down.
TGGACTTTGTCATACCAGATGTGACATATCTTCTGGATAAGGTAGATAAAATACGTGCCATACTTTTAAGTCACGGACACGAAGATCATATCGGCGGGCTTCCCTATCACTATGAAAAACTAGGGTCGCCGCCCATGTTTACGAGTAAGCTTACCAAAGCGTTTATTGAAAATAAGTTTAAAGAGTTTGGTGCGCCTCCCAATGTGACACTCGTTGATTATGGAAAGACGTATACATTTGGAGGATTTCAAGTAGAGTTTATCCCAGTGACGCACTCGATTCCTGACCCCATGCATATATTGCTCAAAACTCCCTTGGGAATCATCTATCATGGCCCCGATTTCAAACTCGATCTGACTCCTCCTTTTGGAGTGCCGCCTGATTTTTACAGAATTACCAAAGCTGGAAAAGATGGGGTACTATGTTTACTTTCGGATTCACTCGGATCAGAAAGAGAAGGATTGACGTTATCAGAGAAAATAGTCGGACAGACGTTTGAAGACGAGATGAGAAAAACAAAAGGAAAATTTATTATAACCACATTCTCCTCCAACATATCACGTATCAGACAGTGCGTCGAAGCGGCGATCAAATTTAATCGAAAAATAGTTTTCTTGGGTAGATCGATGAGAGAAAATACACGCTTGGCACATGAGATAGGTTATTTGCCTATTCCTGACTCGCTGACGGCAGAAGAGGCTGATGTATCGCATCTTCCTCCCAATAAGGTGTGTCTCATAGTGGCAGGCTCCCAAGGGCAGTATGACTCGGCCTTGTCCAAACTGGCTCATAAAAGAAATAAAAATATTAAAATAAGACCGGGAGACAAAGTTATATTTTCATCCGATCCTATTCCCGGAAATGAGAATGAGGTGTATGCGCTTATAGAGGAACTTTCGGTGCAAGGTGCAGATGTAAAATATTCGGATATTCAGGATCAACTACACGCCTCCGGACACGGAAATCAAGAAGACTTAAAATTATTAGTTCGTTTTACAGATCCAAAATATTTTATTCCTATCGGTGGCACTATACGCCATCAAAGTCAATACCAAAAACTCGTGACGGAACTGGGTTATAAGAAGGAGCAGATGTTTTTACTGAATGAAGGCGAGAGTGTCTGGTTTACTCATAAAGATGCCAAAGTGGGAGAGACGATAGAATCAAAAAATATCTATGTTGATGCGTATGGCGTGGGCGATGTAGGCAATGTAGTACTCCGAGATAGAAAGACGATTTCGTCTGAAGGTATGGTTGTGTGTGTACTCATCTTGGACACTCAGATGAATCTTGTGACTAGGCCTAAAATTCTATCACGGGGGTTTATATACGAAAAAATGGAAGAAGGATTGCTGGAGAATGCAATCCGTGTAGTTGAAACAACTCTCAAACCCCGAGGTGGAGAAATTCGGGACATTTTAAATATAAAAAGAGAAACGGGGGTGCACCTTGAGGATTTTTTCTTTAAAGAAAGAGGAAGAAGACCACTCATTGTCGTGGATGTGGTACAGGTGTAAGGAGTTGAAATTGATCTAATTATTAAAGAATATCAAGAGGATCGGAGAAGAAGATGAGGAATATCAGATCATCCGATAATCAGATATTCTTTCTCTCGGTATTCTTGTTACTCTGATATTCTCCTCATTTAGGTCAATTAGAAATTTGTATATCTTTTATGGCCACGCTTCCTACCAGTTTGCGGCAGATCTCACTTTTTCTGGAACGATTTCCCGGAATAGGTCAGAAAAGTGCCAATCGTCTGGCATTTTATCTTCTACGACTGCCTGAACAGGATCTCAAGGATTTTGCAGAACATATCATACATCTCAAAGCGCGCACGAAGTTTTGTAAAATCTGTAAAAATCTGACGGAAGAAGATATATGCAGTATTTGTGACGACACCCAAAGAGATAAAAGCATCGTGACCGTGGTAGAAGATGCGCTCGATCTTTTATCTTTTGAAACGGGTAATATCTATGAAGGAATGTATCACGTGCTCCATGGACGGATTGATCCTCTTAACCATATGACTCCTGACGATATATTTATCTCGCAACTTCTGGATAGGGTGAAGAAGGAAGGAAAAGATATACATGAGATAATTCTTGCAACAAACCCCGATATGGAAGGTGAGGCGACCGCGATGTACATACGGAATAAACTAAATGAAATAAAAACGTCACAAAAGTATAAGTTTAGAATTACTCGTCTTGGCTACGGACTTCCTATGGGAGCAAATCTGGAGTATGCCGACTACATGACTCTCAAAAAGTCGATAGAGGGGAGAAGAGATTTTTAATTAAAAAGAATTATGTATAGAGTTTTTGCAAACGGGAGAGTTCTTCTTGAATAAGTTTAGCTACAGATATTTCTTTCATTTTATTAAACTTCTGTCCTTCTTTAAGTGCAATTGTGTTAGTAGTAAAAAAGGCATCGATCACCGAGTTCTGCAGTTTCTGAGGCGCTGATGTGGAAAAATCGTGATGGACTATAGATGCGATTACTTTTTTTGCCCCTTTTTCCATACATAGGTTTGAAGCGTTGATAAGAGTTGTGCCGGAGGTGACGATGTCATCTACCAATATGACTATTTTTTCCTTCACATCGCCATAGAGATCGAGAGCTTTCGTCGTATGAATTTTGTTAAGATCTCTTCTCTTTTCAATGACTGTCAGAGGAAAATCCGGCTGACCGAAAAAATAACTGCCAAATTTTCTGGCTCTTTCAATACCGCCTTGATCAGGCGAGACAATTTGGACTGCGTCGATAGAATTATTTCCAATATATTCTTTTATCCTTTCGGCCAATATGGGAAGTGAAGACATATTTTTAAAAGGAATAGAAAATACTCCTTCGGTTGCTTCATCGTGCAGATCTATCGTATATATTTTATAGAAACCAATTGATTCAAAAAAGCGGATGACGACGTTGGCCGAGACGCACTCCCCTTCTCTATGTTGTATATCCTGGCGAGCATAGCCAAAATAGGGAATGATGCCGATAACTCGTCTTGCTTCTTGTCTTCGCAATGAATCACAGAAGAAGAAAAGTTCCATCATATTGGTATCTGTGGGGTTGGCAGTTGGCTGTATAATAACACACTCATTATGTTTGACGTCTTCCTGAATGGTAACCTTGACTTCGGAATTTCCGAACCGGATTATTTCGGATGTAGCAAGGGGAATCTTAACTAATGAAGATACTTCCTGGGCGAGAGGAATATTGGCAGAACCGGAAAATAGTTTTAACATACAAATCTTACTACCGTATACGTCATTCTGGCCCCGAAGGGGACCCTTTGGGTCTTGCCCAGAATCGTCGAGAATGATGAGTTAACCACGATCCTGGATGCGTCCTTCGACTTCGCTCAGGACTTACCAGGATGACGAAATAAGTTAAATTATCTTTGTTGTTGGGATATTTCGATCAGCTTGCGGGCTGCAAGTTCCTGTGTTTTTTTTACGGCTTCATTGACCGCGTCGGCTACTCTGTTTTCGATGATACCGTCGACGGATACTTCCAATATCTGCTGATCACCGCGCATCACTATGCGGACACCGTTTTTATCTATGGTAACTTCTTCCTGCTGAAGTGCCTGCTGCATCTGTTGTGCTTGTTGCTGAAGTTTTTGTAAATCTCCAAGTCCGCTTAAAGGATTGTTCATAAAATAATAAATTGATAATACCTTACTTCTGTTTATTATAGAACTCTACTACTGCAATCTCAAGGGGAATAGTTTCGACAGGGGCATACTTTAGATTTATATATGCCTCCTGAAGAAGTCTCATGAGCGAGGTGATGCGTTGTGGAGAGAGAGTTGTTTTTATCTCCGGTTCTTCTGACGGTATGTTATGAGACTGCAAAAGGATACGACGCAGTTCTTTAAGGGAATCTTCTATAAGGTATTTGATACTTCCCCCGCTCTCTGAAAATAGAGCTACCCATGCCAAAGTTTTATCGAGCGGCTGGGTTTCTAAGGTGGTAATAAGTGTCCCTTTGGCCCGGATGCCGAGATATTCTTGAGCACGTATCGTGTCAAGTTTGTTTTGAACGTGAAGTTCCTCAAAAAGTTTAGCTGCATCTCTGAAAGAATCATCCGCGTGGCGGGCGATAAGCTGAAGTATTTCCTCTGTGAGAACAATTTTTTCTTCTTTGGCAATGCGTTTGAGCATATGGATAATATCTTCTATCTTTGCTTTGCCAAAAACTACTTTGTGACAACGTGAAATAATGGTGCGGGGGACTTTTTCTTCGTTCGTGGTGGCGAGAATGAACACGACTGAGGCGGGAGGTTCTTCAAGTGTTTTCAAAAGCGCATTGAACGCTTCGTTGGTGATCATATGAGCTTCATCAATGATAAAAACTCTATATTTGCCGGCGATGGGAGAAAAAGAAGCGTCATGAATGAGAGTGCGGACTTCGTCTATACCCCGGTTGGAGGCGGCATCCATCTCGGTGACGTCGGGAGAAGATGAATTTTCGATTGATTTGCAGTTGGTACAGCTGTTACAAGGCTCAATACTCTCTCCTTTTCCAGAAAATGCATTGTTGAGGCAGTTTATAGACATAGCGAGTATGCGGGCGGTCGATGTCTTTCCGGTTCCTTTCGGTCCGACCAAAAGGAGCGCATGAGGAATCTGTTTCGATTTTAAAATATGTATCAATGTGTCTCGGACGATTACATTATCTACCTCTGCCAGAGTATGTGGGCGATATGTAAGATAGAACATAATAGATAGTTAAAAGTTTAAAGTGAAAAGTACAAAATTGAATTTAACAAACACACTTTGCATTTTTCATTTTTAACTTTTCATTATATTATCTATTCCGTGTTTGACGAGGAATGCCATCATATCCTCCACTTTCTTATCTTTTTCGGCGGCGAGAAGAATCGCTTGAGGATAACATATAAATATCTCTCCAATGAGCTTTTCTTCGCCTTGGGGATCGTCTCTATAGGAAAATGTCAGTACTGGATGGGCAATTATATCGTGTTTATACTGTGCAGATATTTGTTTCATCCTGCGTGCACCCACAAAAACAACATTCAAACTGACGTCGTTTGGAATCTCATTTTCACCCATATACTCTCGAGCAACATGTTCAAGATGTTTTTTATCGATGGTATATCGTGATGAAGTAACGATGGATATCATATAACTCATCTTGACGATCTTCTTTTATTTCTATTTTGGAGACGCTCTTTTTCGTGCTCTCTTCTTTTGAGAGAAGGTTTTTTGTAAAAAAGTCTGTCTCTAATAGTGTCTACTATCTCTTCGTCGATGAATACTTTTGTAAATTTTCTAAAAAGTGAGTCTTTAGAATCTCCTTTTTTTCTTGTGACAACAATCATAAAAACACCCCCTAAATATTATAAACAGTTAATTTCTACAATCGAATTGTATTATATTTTCTTGACGATTTCAATGATCTTTGCGATGGTGAGAGTGGTAGGTTTGGCTGAGGAAGCGCTGAGAGGACCGGTAGAGATGATGTGTTTGGATGAGTGAAAGTACCAGTTCGCCTGAGGATCAGTTTTTTTTAGTATTTCATATAGGCTGGTCAGATCATACTCAGGCCTGGGAAAAGACTTGATATTGATATTTCCTATCTTGGTATTTATCCGCACAACGAGTGTAAAACCGTTTTTTAATGAAAACTTAGATATGCCTTCGTTCCCCGTTTCTATGACGAGAGTTTTCCCTAAAGAAGTATGGAGAATGAGCCCTTTATGTATTTCCTGTTCATTTTTTATTTTATTTTTTATGATTTGGAGCGTGGCATCGAAAAGAAGATGGGAGGTGTGCACGACGTGTACATCTTCATGAAGTTCTTTTTTTATTCCCCCAATAAGTTGAGGAAGAAGATAATCGTATAAATCTGCTCCGGGATTTGCAAAATGAACTTCGTCAAAATTATCTATGGAGGTAATAAATTCGACTATCCGTTCAAGAGCGGGAGTGTCTTTTTGGGGAGTGAGCACATTTTCCTTTAGGTAGATTAATACTTTTTCTGCGGCCGAGTGGCGACCGGAAAATTGATGATGATCGAATTGTCCCTTGCCTGTGTCAACATGAATGATGTCGGGGTTTTTATCGGGATCACGATCATTGTATGTTCCTCCCGGGGGTACAAATGCCAGCTCTGCCTCACTCCATCCGGGTAGATATTTTTGAATCAGCCAACAGGCGGCGCAGGCGTCAAAGTCTGGAGATTGGTGAGTGACAAGCAGTTTCATACTATCTCCTCCACATTCACAAGTTTCGATTCCTTTTCAGCCCTTTTTTTATACTCAATTTTGTCTCCGGATTTTTTTGATATGACGAGACGCACAGGTATGCCTATAAGATCAGCGTCGGCGAACTTCTCACCGGCTCGTGTTTCCACTCTATCGTCAAATAGTACTTCCTGTTTGTATTCTTCCGTCAACTTTTTATAAAGGGCGTGAGCTTTTTTACTTATTTCGTCATCATGGAGATCAAGTCCAATAAGGTGTATGTGAAAAGGCGCCACATTTTCCGGCCACATAATTCCTTTTTCATCATGGAACTTTTCAACTATAACACCCATAATACGGCTTGAACCAATACCATAACAACCCATATAAATTGGTTGTTCTTTGCCCTCAGCGTCGGTGTAATAATAATTGAATGCTTTCGTGAATTTGGTATAGAGAGGGAATATGTTCCCTACCTCGGCTGCTTTATGTACCTCATACTTTTCCCCTGTTTCCGGGTACACATCTCCTTCTTTGGCTATTTTAATATCATAGAATTTATCCGGTTCCTGAACATCTCTGCCAAAATTAATATTGGTCGAGTGATAGTGTGTCTTGTTTGCTCCGCATTCAAAGTTTTTTCTCCCTTTAAGTGATTCGTCCATGACAACTTGTACGTCTGAGGGAAGGTTGAGAATACCCGCATATCCTATTTCAGCTCCGGTTACTTTTTTGACTGTTTCCGGAGAAACTAGTTTGATGGAGTGGGCGCCAACGATTTTTTTAAGTTTTTCCTCGTTGATATTATATCCTCCACGAACGGCAGCGGCGACAATTTTTCCTTCGTCTGTCTCAAAAATCATCGTTTTAGTAGTTCTCTCTATAGGAATGTTTAGAAACTTTGCCAACTCATTGACTCCGATTATTCCTTCTCCTTTGATATCTTTACGAGGCAACACAGGTCCCAAATCATTTATTTCTGGAGCTTTGCTTGGTGTGACCTCTTTATTAAAGGTGAGACCTTTACTTTTTACATGAAAAATAACATCTTCTCCTGCATCAGAAAGCGTTTGAAACTCATGAGAATAGTCATCGGTAAAGTCTCCACCCGAGGCTAAGGTTATGTAGGTGTCTTTTTTTAATCCTACTCTCTCAAATACATTCCAGTAGGCATTTTTTACCACTTCATAATATTTTTTAAGATCTTCGACAGATGTATGAAAACTATAAAGATCTTTCATACGAAACTCCCTGCACCTCAGAAGTCCTGACTTGGCGCGGGGTTCATTTCTGAATTTTGTTTGGATTTGATAGACAGAGATAGGAAAATCCTTATAACTTTTATACAATTTCTGGGTGAGAGGAGTAATTGTATCTTCGTGGGTTGAATTTAGTACGTATTCAGCATCGTTTTTTTCTTGAGAAAGTTTATTCGCACCAACAGTCTTCATGAGTACGTCAACTGTTTCCAGTCGACCCGTTTGTTTCCATAATTCTTGTGGAACGATAGAAGGCATAAGCATCTCTGATGAGATTTTGTTCATCTCGTCTCTTATTATTTGTTCTATTTTTGAAAGCACTCGTAATCCTAAAGGCAGGTAATAATAGACACCTGCCATGGCCTGTTCTATAAAACCGGCTTTTTGGAGAAGAGTCGCATTAACAGATTTGAACTCTTTAAAACTTTTATTCGTTCTACCGTACATTTTTGAGTACAACATAGATGTATTATACAAAATTTATAATAAGTCGAAATGGTTGCCTATTTCAGCGGCTTTATTTTTTGCTGATTTCATTGCTTTTTCAATAATGTCTCTGAAGTAAAGAACTTTGAGTGCCGCTTCAGTTGTGCCTCCCTTTGAGATTATTTGTTCTAGCAATGTGGTAACGTTACTTTGGGATTGGTCAAGCAATGTGGCTGCTCCAATAAGTGTTTCCTGGACGATTTTTTGTGCTTGTTTTTGCTGCATACCCATTTGAACTGCAGTTTCTATCATTTCTTCCGCTAGATAAAAAAAATAGGCAGGGCAACTTCCAGACACAGCGGTAATGGTATCAATTTTTTCATCTGAATCGACCAGGCATTCTGTACCTAAAGTGCTCAAAAGATACTTAAGAGTTTTACATTGGCCAATGGTAACTTTATCACTAACGGTCCAGCCAAATACTCCCTTGCCTACTGCAACAGCTATATTAGGCATGACTCTTGCCATCGGTTGTGAAGGGTTTCCTAGCCATTTTATGAGCGTATCGATTCTTACGCCGGCCGCAAGAGATACAAGAAGAGCATCTTTCTTGAGAATATCTAATTCTTTCCACTGGTAAAATTCTTTTTGTATTTGTTTTTGTTTAAGGGCGACAAAAATGATATCACAGTTTTTGGCAACATCGTCGTTATTTTCGGCAATAACTACTTCAGGAAAATTAGTAAGATCTTTACTTAACATTTCCGTAGTCTCTCGGACTCTATTACTAAGAAAGAGTTGTTTCTCTCGAAGTATACCCGCTTGTATTAGACCCTTTGCCATAGGTAATCCAATATTGCCTAGTCCGATAATACCAATTCTGCTTTTTTGTATTGTTTGTAATTCTAACTCATTAGTAATTTTTTCCATAAAAAAACCGTCCTGACGACTTATAACGATAACGTTATAAATTACAAGGACGGCTTAAAGTTCCGTGGTACCACCTTGTTTTTAGCTTTAAAAAACACACCTTTTACAGTGTGTGTTATAAAGCTCTCATAGTGCTCCGTTTTTTACGACACACTTCGGATGTATTTATACGGTATTCCTTCCGTCATACTCATCGTATGCAACCTTGTGTTCAGGAGTGGGAGCTCCCTCAATGCTTTGAGGACATTATACAAAAGAGTTATGTAAAAATCAAGTTCAGAGTAACTCCTGGAAAAATCGACTACGTATTACTACGACAGTCCAACCAACCTGGCAGGTTGGTTGGATTGATGGGACAATCTAAAAATTGAAAAGCAATTCTATTCCCATTTTTGGAGATACTTTAATCTTTCCAAATGCTGTTGATAATCGGCATTATCCAACAGAAAATTTTTGTATTTATTACAATCGTTTTGAAACTCACCCAGTAAAAGCGCTGAATCTGATATGAGTGGATTTAGAGTAGTATTTAGATATGTTTTTATTGATGAATAGGGATATTCAAGAAGTTCATTAAAGGAACTCACAATAGAAGAAGAGTATGGATTTAAATGAATATATCTGGAAACATGGATAAATTGCTCTCTACTTCTCACCTCTACCGATTTGAATGGTCGAAGAAAAATTGGCCCCATTCTTTCGGAAAGTAAATTGTAAGTTCGAGTGAACGAGTTGAGTGTATTTGAAATACAGGTAGTAATGCCCTTTTCTCTCACTTGTCTTATAAGAAGGTGGAAATGAGTAGGCATTATACAATAACTAAGAACTTCAATATGGAAATACTTTCTCATATCAATTTTCTTTTGCAGACGAATCTTATTTTCTTCTGGTAAATTTTTAAAGTCAGAAAAACTAACGGTGACCGCACTCGATCGATAATAATGGAGAATTTTTAGAAAAAGATTAGGATAGGAATTGTCTCTAAAAATACTTTTATGATCTAATGTTTTTGTAAAGATATGATAGATTTCGTCAGTAGAAAACTGAATTTCTCTTCCAGGCATATATTTATAATTTTGAGATACAATTTGAAGACAGTCAATAGCATATAAGCGACAAAATAGAGTTTTCGGATTGTCAGGATATGTCGACTAACCTGGCAGGTTGGTTTGGGTTAGTGATATCTAAGAAGTGAATTCGGGGCTACTTCTTATTTATGACGATTTTGCCGTTGTCATAGCCTAGAGCGTCAAGGACTTTGCCGGCCGTTTCCATTTGTCCGGAGGAGTAGGTGTCGAGGATGAGATCATAGTACTTTGGATCGAAAAAATCACTTACTCCATAAAGTCTTTCCCATTTTTTAAAATTACTTTCTACTCTTTCTTTTATTAAATTCTTTGCTTCAGATATGCTTACTTGGTCTCTATTGGCAACTCTATCTATTCGTAAAGCTTCATTTGAGCAGACGAGAAGTACCTTTAACGTATTTTTAAGATCTTTGGCGAAAAATCCGGAGAGCCACGCTTCTAGTACAATATGTTTTTCTTTTTGTAAACGTTCTCGCATGCCGTAATCTATCTGTTTATCAAACTCATCTGAATATACATTGGCATTGTGATGTTGTCTATTATCCTTAGGAAAAAGCCCTTTTTTTATGGCATAATCTCTCATAAATTCTCCTCCCGAGAAAAAAGTCCAGCTGTATGGCTTGAGGTATGTTTTAAGATTGTTTGCCAACGTAGAAGTGCCCACTGCAATACCTCCTGATATAGTGAGGTTGTCAAATTTCAAAGTCATATTATTTATAAATTTTGATTACATCATTGATAGAGATAAGGACTGCCAGGGTAAGCAATATGACTATACCTGCGAGATTAAGATTTCTCTCAAACGCTTGGTTGACTCTTTTTTTCGTGATCCACTCATAGATTATAAAAACAAGTCGTCCTCCATCAAGTGCGGGAAATGGTAAAATATTTACCACTGCTAAATTCAAAGAAAGAAGAGCGATAAATTCCAGCACGGCATTGTGACCAAACTTGATTGCTTGACCGGTAAATCGGGCTATACCGATAGGTCCGGTGACATCTACTTGAGGTTTCTGGAGTGAAACCAACTGAATAATGGTCTTGGAAAGCTCGGTAACGATAGTTTTCGTGATATCAAACGCGTGTCCGAGTCCGTAGAAAGGCGCTTGGTACCAAGGATATTTTCTTTCCGTGAACTTAGTGATCATCACAATACCGATAGATCCTTGTCCTGGTGGTGGATTTTTTCTTGGTGTAAGCTGTGTTTCATATGTATTTCCGTTTCGAATATATGTAAGAGTTACTTGTTTGTCGCCATATTTTTGTATGATAGTAGCAAGTTCAGACGAAGTTCCAAGAGGAATGGCCGACCCACTTTGTGGCGTAAGAGACGAGATAATATCGTCTTTCTTCAGTCCCGCTTGTTCTGCGGGAGAGCTGTGCTGGACGCTGTCTACAAATACTTTGTTGATAGCGACGGGTACACCCTGAGTGAAAAGAAATGAAATAAGCACCCACCCCAGTAAAAAGTTACCAATTACGCCGGCTACAATCACGATGGCTTTCTGCCAAGGTTTTTTATACGCAAACGCTCTGTCTTTATGTATTTTATCCTTTGTCGCAAGTTCGTGATACTCTTCTCCATAGACTTTTACAAACCCTCCGAGAGGAAGAAGATTGATGGTGTAAAGAGTTTCACCCTTTTTTATTCCGAATAATCGGGGGGGGAAGCCAATACCAAATTCTTCGACGAGAATGCCATTTTTTTTGGCGGCGATGAAGTGTCCGAGTTCATGTACGAATACGAGAAGTCCTAAGATAAGAATAAAAGAGATAATGGTAATAATCATATGAATTCCTTACTATATCATACCTGAAATATGTTTTCAGCTATACTTCCATGATCTCTTTATCCTTTTGCTCTTTGATGCGGTGGATTTCGGAGGTAAATTCTTGTGTAAGTGTATCAATTTCTTTTTCTAGACGATATTTTTGATCTTCCGAGATGGATTTGGACTCAAACTGCTGTTTTATTTTCTTTCTGGCGTCGTCTCTGTGATTCCTTACTGCAACTTTCTTTTCTTCTATTTTACTGTTGACTACTTTGGTTATTTTTTGTCTTTGTTCTTCAGATAAAGGAGGGATGGCGACAAGTATACGAGTTCCCTGAGTTCTGGGAGTGAAACCGATGGGTGATTTTAAAATAGATTTTTCTATATCCCCTACTGTCGATGGGTCAAAAGGCATGATGACGATAGTTGAAGGTCCTTCAGTAGTTATTGTCGCGAGCTCCATGAGTTTCAGCTTCGATTGTCCACCGTATACCTCTATAACCATACTTTCGAGCATTGAAGGATTGGCTCGACCGGTACGAATGGTTTTTAGATCCTCCTTGAGATGAGACACAGTCTGTTGAGAAAGTGTTTTGAGTTCTGAGATGATTGGATCCATATTGTTTATTCTCCCAATTGCCATCGGGCTATTCTTGATACTTTTATATTTTCTCCAAACTTTAAGACAGCATCTTTCACAAGCTGTTCGATAGTTTTCCCTGCGTCTCTGATATATTCTTGCTTCATAAGTTCTTCTACGTCGGCGGCCCGGAATGTGGCAACCTGCATGGCTATTTCAACTCCAAGTTTTTGAAACTCTGCGTTACCGGAGACAAAGTCCGTTTCAGACTGTAACTCGACGAGTGAAGCGATTTTTTTATTGTGGTGAACATAACTGAAGATTCCACCTTGAGAAGTAATTCGAGAGGATTTTTCGGATGCTTTTTCTATTCCCCATTCTTGTAGTTTCTTTTTTGCTTCTTCTACATTATTTTTTGTTTCTTCAAGAGCTTTTTTGCATAGGGAGAAAGATATACCTGTTTCTTCACGAAGTTGTTTGAGCTTAGAAATGTTAACCATATTATGCTGCTTTGGCTTCTATCTTGACTTCTTTCCTCCCGTCAACGTATGCTTGTAAAAGGACCTTGCTGACATATTCAACTACGCCTGATTTATCGTCGTTTACTACCACGGGATATGATACTTCACGTGGGTCACAATTGGTGTCGACAAGGGCGACTATGGGAATCCCTTCTTCTCTCGCTTCTTTGACTGTATTTTTTTCTTTGCGTATGTCAACTACAAATACGACATCAGGTTTTTTCATCATATCGGCTATTCCGCCGTATAGTTTGTTCATTTTATACAGTTCTTTGTCTAGAGCTATTCGTTCATGCTTTACAAATTTATCCCATTCGCCTTTTTCTTTTTCAATCTTCAGCTCATTCATTTTTTTGACGTTTTTTATGAGAGTCGTAAAATTGGTTAAAAAGCCGGATAGCCATTTGGAGGTGATATACGATATGGAATTCTCTTTGCAGAACGCAGTGATAGGCTGAGTGGCTCCTTTTTTAGTCGCAACAACAAGAAGTTTTTTTCCTTCTTTTCCTTGTGCGCGAAGAAACTGTTTTGCCCGCTCAAGATCCTTGATGGTCAGAGTGAGGTCGATAATAGAAACACCATTGATGATCTTATATACATACCCTCTCGCCCTTGGGTGAAGTCTATTTTTCTTATGTCCCATGTGCGCTCCGAGAGCAAATAGTTCCTCTACTTGTCGAACATCATCTTTGGTAATTTCGTTGGCTGTCATATTTTGTATAGGGAGATTGTAGCAGGAGCCGAGGTTATTTGCAAGAATAAATGCACTCAGTCTTTGCTCACCTTGTCTCTAAGATATTGTTTAAATTCGCCGTTGATATCGGGGTGTTGCCAGGCCATGTCGACGACTGTTTTCATATATTCTAGCTTGTTTCCCGTGTCATAATATTTACCGTTTTCTATGACGACAGTATAAATCGGCATACCGTCTCTTTTGAGCATATTGATGGCGTCGACGAGCCAGATCTCTCCCCCTTTTCCCGGCTGGACTTTTTTGAGAGCTCCGAAAATTTCAGGAGGCAGGATATAGCCCCCGTGGGTGGCAATATTCGAAGGAGCTTCGTCTGGTTCCGGTTTTTCGATAATTTCTTTGATCTTAAACACATTTCCTTCCACAGGTTCCAAAGCCGCGATGCCATATCGTTTCAGGTCTTCTTTCTTCTCTATTTTGACTCCGGATATGACCACTCCCCCATATTTTTCATACACTTCAAGCATCTGAGAAAGTCGAGGAGGTGTTGAATAAATAAACTCGTCTCCCCAGAGTACCGCAAAGGGCTCATTGTCAATAACTGGCTCGGCGGTGAGAACGGGAGTGCCGTTTCCATATGGTCCCTTTTGACGGATATAGATGAAGTTAGCCATCTCTGAGATTCTTTCGACCTCCTGAAGAAGTTTTTCTTTTTTTCCTTGAAGAAGATTTTTAACAAGGTCTTGATTGGGAGCATCAAAATGGTCCTCGATTGCACGCTTATTCGAACCGGTGATGATAATGATATTTTCAATTCCAGAGGCTACGGCTTCTTCAACAACGTACTGAATGACTGGCTTATCGACGATGGGTAGCATCTCCTTCGGCATTGCTTTTGTCTGAGGCAAGAAGCGGGTACCAAATCCGGCTGCAGGGATAACAACTTTATTGATTTTTTTCATGGTTATGGAGTTTTGGAAACACACGTAACTCCTAACTGTTGTTTGAGCTCAACTGTGGCGTTGACGAAGACAGAAATAGCGGCTTTTCCCGGAGCAGTACAACGAAAGTGAAACTCGGCTTTCCCTGTTTCTTTATCGCTTACGACAGAGGCTTCTTTGATTGTGCCGTTGGTAGCTCTTACAGTGACTACTTTATCTGATACTTTTCCGCCATTGGCGTTGCGCACAAAGACGGTAATGGTGCTTTCACTGCTTCCATCAGCGGGTGGCTCAAGGGGCCATATGAGCGCGATTGACTGAGTATCGGAGGCGTCGCTGGTTCCTGAAGCTCGGGTAAAACGGCTGATAGGTGACTGATCGAAGATGACGACACTGGCAAAAAGTGTAAATGAGAGAAAAAAAATAAATAAAAGTCCAGCTAATTTCTTATCCATAAGTTTTTTATTATCCGAATACTCTATATTCTCTATCTCCACAGATTCTGTCTCGAATTCATTCACCGTCAGTGCTCGACTGGCGGCGAATATCGCCAGATCTGCGCGCTGCCGGGAACCCCTTCTTCTCGACATCTGTTCCGATTTTAAAAGTTAAGACTCATTATCATTATTCCTGTTTTCAAGATTATCATTTTCTCAATAGATTGTCAAATATTATATGACATAGGGATCGTCCGTCGCGCTAAGCGGGACGGATACGGTCCCTTGTGCCGCATCCTCGATATTATCGGATGTGGCCACCGTATGAATCAAAGAAAAAAGGGAAAACTTGACTTGTTCTCTGAAGTAACTGGAGATAGAAAAGCGTCTAGAGAATAGTTTGATTTCTTGATAAATCCTTGACTGACAAGTATTGGGTAGAGTTCTTTTCCCATCTCTGAGACTACGTCGATGGGTCTTTGAGAGGCGTTAATAGAGGCAAAGGAGCGTTTTTCGTGCCATTTTTCTGCCACTTCTGGTAGTTGAAGATACAGTTGTTGTCTTTTGAGATGTGTAGCAAGTTTTTCTTCATCCCACGTATTGGCGTGTCGTTCGCCCGATTCTTCTGTTTTATGTTTACGGTTCAGGAAGGTTTTGGCAAAAAGGGTTTCCGGAAAATAGAGAATAAAAGTGAGATCAGGAAGATAATTTTGTACATACTCTTTTTCAAGAGCATGGATATGTTCCATAGGAACCTTTTCCAGAAGTCCTTGATATATTCGGGTGGAGTCGAGATATCTGTCAAGAATAACTATAGTGTGTTTTTCTTTTTTCTTTCCTAGAAAAGGGATGACTGTCGACTCAAGATGAACTTTACGTGCTTTGTTAAAAAGAAGAGCCAATTCTTCAGGCGGAGCGCCATCTTTATGTTTTTGAAATATAAGTTGGCGCATCTCTTCGCCTGCGGCAGTACCCCCTGGTTCACGGCTTGTGAGCACTTCTACCCCTGCTTTTTCCAGAAGAAGTTTGAGACCAGGGACGGCGACAGACGTTTTGCCAACATACTCCCCACCTTCGACAGTGATAAGTAAACCCATGATAGAAATATAGAATATGAAAGAGAAAAAATCAAAGATAAATTTTCAGGATTACATTATTTTTTTACTACCACCACTCACCTCTTGTGGATATTCAAAGATCATATAGTTTGTATTTCTGGTCAACGTCTCAAGCTCGCGTTCCTCTTTCCATAATTTTGCATAATATAAGATGCTTGCGGGAGTAAGAATTGCTCCTCCTGCAATTGTCGCTTGACGAAGGAATTCTTGATCCGGAGGGATGAAATGTAGACCCACGGCCATACCAATTAAACCTACTCCAACTGCACCCAGACTTGCAGCTCGTTCAAATCCTAGAGTTTTCCATTCTTGACTAAGTGAAGGAAGCAGTTCCGCCTGAATTTTTGGGGGAAGTTTATGTGCATGGGGAGCAAATGTTTTCCAAAAATCTTTTGCATGAAGATGTGAATTAAAAAAATGAGCCCACTCCTCATTCTTGGCAGGATCATCAGTTAATGCATTTTCCAACAATTTTTGTGTGAGGAGTTTTTGTTGTCGGACAAAGTCAGTTATGTATTTGTGTTGTTTTTCCCCTGTAGTTCCTAGCTCGACAAAGTTTTTTAAAGAGGGAGAAATGCGTTGTAACGATAGGACTGCCGTTTCAGGATTAGTATGAGCAATTTTTTGAATCTCCTCTAAAGAAATGCTATGTTCCAAGTGATCGTGAAGAAGCTGAACTTCTCGAACAGGAGTACGTAGAGTAAGAGCATTTGGTCCATCTGCTAGTGTTGTATCAGGAACGATCGTACCTTGAAACCCATTATAGCGGAGCGTATAAAATCTTTCGTCCATGTGGGAACGATGACTATGAAGCATGTCGACTTTTACTTTTTGTAATGGTTCCTTTTGCCATTGATAAAAGGAAAGATCTCCTTGTTGAGCTAAATTTACTCTGCTTAATCTTGTCGCAATTTCTCCATAAGTGTTATTGTAGCTATACATACTTGCAGAGTCTTTCGTTAATAGTCTATAAGTATATGAATACGTGCCTAGAAAAAGACTCGCAGAAGGAGTGTTTTCTTTTCCGAAGTTTCTGATAGTGTCGTATAGAGACATAGCCTATAGACAATATACTAATCCATTACTATATAAAAGTCAAACGGGTATGAGACTAGTCTTTTATGATCTTTTTATTTGTATCGTGAATACATTTGATGACGATAAATAGGATCAGAAATGTTTGGTAGGAAAGTAAAATAGGCGGAAATAAACTGGCAAGGTGATCGTTGCGGAAGTGAAGGGTGAGAAAAAGCCATGTCACAAGAAGTGCGACAATATTATTTTTATACTGTATCGCAAAAAGAAATATGAGTGGGTAGGCGAAGACTAGGTGGTGCTGCCAGGAGAATGGACCAGAAATCGATGAGAGAGCCAGAATTAAAAACGCACAGATAACAAATATATAGTTTAAGTTTTTAACTTTTTCATCGTGGAAATTTCTTTTATAGTGGAGAAGAATAGCAAGCTGAATAAAAAGAGCTAGAACGGATGTGATAGGTTTGGCGATGAGAGCTGGTATTTGTAATCTCATACCTAAAGCAAAAAGTGATTGGTCATAAAAGTTGGGGTAACTCAGGAGATTGGTCAGACTTGGATATACGTTGGTCATAAAAAACATAAGATTAGTTGTTCCTCCTATAATATTCCCTAAGCCAAACATAACAAGTGATAGAATAAAAAATCGATAATCTTTTCTGATGAAAAATAATGTAAGAAGGTAGAGTGGAAATACTTTGAGACATGAAGCAATAGAAAAAAGAATAAGAGAAAGGTAATAGTTTTTATCATACTTCTCAGACGCAAGATAATAATAGATTGAGGCGATAGTGAGAGCGAGGACGATGAGATTGATCTGACCTAAGACTAAAGTAAATTTCACGGGGAATGTTTGGTATGCAAATGCTAAGAGAATAAAGAAGAATGGCCGAGCGATCTCAATTTGTATCGTATGAAGGACCTTTTTCAGATAATAGAAACTCACAGCAAGTGAGCTAAATGAGATAATCGTAAATAGAATTTGAGAGATACGCAGAGGTAGTAAGGTAAAAGGAACTAGGAAAGGAAGAATTGACGGCGGATAGTTAAAAGGCACTCCTCCATAGAGTTGTGCGTATACATTCTGTCCCTCCATAAAGACTTTGGTTGCTCCGTAGTAGACGCTAAAGTCAATAAGCTCTCTTTGACCCAACACAGCCGTCATATTAAAGAGTATTTGAAGGAGAGAAAGGAGAAAAAAGACTAGAGAGATATGAAGGGAATATTTTTTAGCTATCTTAAGCATGGAGATAATTATATGATACAAAGATAGTTCTCGCTCATCTCTCGAACCGTAAATACAATTTATCCCGTAAATGGACGGTTATTAGGAGAATCAAAAACAATATTATATTTATTCATGATTAAAAAACCATTTAATGTGCCAACATCATTACATATATGTATTTTCCATGACATTTTATTTCCATCTGAGTCTAATGTTTCGCTAGGCCGATTTCCTTTACCACCGACTTTTATCTTTTTAATCGGTTGTCCATTACTTCCCTGATACCAGAGGACATCTACTCCTTCCTCGTCATTAGCTTGGCATGTAAAATCTACTTTTCCTTGTGCGGCCGGATTTCCATTTTGAATAATTATTTCTCCATTTGACGAAAGATTTGGAAAACTATTCACAGGAAATAAATAATGAGTGATGGGGGTCTCTCTATTATCAGTTGTTCTTATCACAAGTACAGACTTAGTAAAAGGACAGTGTCCATTTGTGCCGGGTTTAAATTCACTTGAGTAATAGAGTGTTCTTTTAAAAACTCCAGGAACTTCTTCTATTCCAAACCCTTTTCCATTTTCTGCCATAAGGGAATTATACTATATTATAGGATTAATATCCGGCATTTTGATATAGATTTCTTTGAAGGTATGTGAGGGCTTTTACGTCTCCTTGTAATGCGGCGACTTGATATATTCTTGGTGACCAGTCTTCTGAGCGCTCAAGTCCTTTAACTTTTCCATTGGGATTACCCGCAATCGCTGCTAGAGAACGTATCATACCAAGTTGAACTGTGTTATTTTCTGCACTATACCGACGTCCATATTTGTGCATTACTCTGATAAGATCATCTTCAAGATCATAAAATTCGTCTGTAGTAAAGTGCCTATCCTGAAATAACTCTAATTGACGATCTAATATTTCCAGATTTGCTATAACATTGTATCTATTCATAGATTCATATACGATTATAGGTAATAACCCAATCTGGCTTATCGGAACATTTTCATCTCCATTTTCTACACTTGGATATTTTTGAGAAAGCATATTAGGATAAAAGGACATAATTGATGGTAGTATTCGAGGTTTATACTCATCATCAATCTGCAAAGGAGTGAAAGTTGCCGCTGAACGATTTATCATATTATCTCTGACATTATCTTTTTCGTCTCCTTCCTTTAATGCTATATACCCACCATTAATGTCTTCATGTAAAATACTAAGTGTAGTCAGAAGTGTTTGGGGACTCCACTTCTTATATCGAGATAACTTTTGAAATGTATATAAATGAGAAAAATCTGGATTAAAATTTGGATTATTTTTATTTGCTTCGATTATCTCAATAAGGCTCTGAAGATAGTTGGGAGCAGCCTTGAAAAATTCCGCTAAGCTTTGTAATGGTTTCGTAGGAAAAATATTTTCTGGCAGGCTAACTACTGGTCTTTCTTTTTCAGTAGGTGGAACATAATCTATACTCCCATCCAACAAGAATTTATGTACCGCTTCTTCTTGTGAGGTGTCAATATATTGAGGAGGATAACTTGCTACTACAGACGATAAAGCTTCTTCATAACCTCTTTTATGACCTACTGTATTTCCTATATAAGTACCTAAAGCTCCGATACCTACATATTTAATAACATCCGAAGCTCCATGAATAAATTGACTTCTTGATATATGATCTTTTTTAAGGCGTCTTTGTAGCGTTTCAAGATAATTAAGTGGCGGCATGAAGGTAATTATACTATAGGTTTCTTTGGATTACAAATAAGCCTATAAAGTAATACTTTGGTTGGCTTGGAGTTGGTTTTGGAGGATCATCTTAGCGATTTTGTCTTCTATCTCTTTGCGGATGATGCGTTCTAGGTCGCGGGCTCCGAATGAGGAAGAATAACTCGTCTTTATCATACTCGAAAGTGTCTCATCTGACACATCTACTTTCACTTTATATAACTCCATAAGTTCTTGAGAGATATGGTTAATCATGAGCTTGCCTATCTTCATGACAGAATCATTTTGAAGGGGTGTATAGACCACCACGCCGTCGAACCGGTTGAGAAACTCGGGAGAAAAATAATGAGATTGAATCAAATAATCGATAAATTTCTTTTCAAATGATTGGTACGATTTTTCATCTGAAGCGAGTTGATCTTGCTCTACAGGACCCATGTTCATGAGCTTATCCGCGGCGGCATTGGATGTCGCGATAATCACGAGATTTTTACAATCGACCCGTCTGCCAAATCCATCCGTCAAATAACCCTCATCAAGCATGGTGAGAAAAATATTAATGAGGTCTTTATCGGCTTTTTCAATTTCGTCCAAAAGCAATACGCCATAAGGATGTTCGTGTATAGCTTTGGTCAGCAATCCCGGTTCGCCAGTATACGATGAACCGACAAGTGTCGCAATATCAAGCTTACTTTGATAGAGAGACATATCGAAACGGATAAGATTCTTTGGACCAAAAAATACTTCCGTTATAGCTTTGGCTGTCTCTGTTTTGCCTACTCCTGTTGATCCGAGGAGGAGAAAGCTGGCCAATGGTTTTTTTCGTTTACCCAAAAGTAAAAATGCCCGCCTAAGAGCGGAGGCGACCTCATTGACCGCATCGTGTTGGTCGATCACTTTGGCGGACAAAAGAGATTCGAAATTCAGGAGTTTTTCCTTCATTGATTCGGTGAGAGTTGCTGGAGTATGAGTATTTTGGGAGAGTATAAAGTCTACTATTTCAGGTGTCACTACTTTTTTATGAAGTGTCTGGGAGGTATACGCACAGACATCG
The DNA here is from genome assembly GCA_030647255.1 of bacterium. Taxonomy (GTDB): domain Bacteria; phylum Patescibacteriota; class Microgenomatia; order UBA1406; family GWC2-37-13; genus JAUSJK01. The sequence goes on along the minus strand of JAUSJK010000053.1, from coordinate 8,925 downwards.
TCCAAAAGCTTCATTGCTTTTTCAGGAAAAGGAATAACAGTAATGAAAAAATCACTTTTTTCAATCGTTTCGATGATTGTTTCGTATGGAACTATGACAGAATGGCGGTTCTCGTAGAGCCAAGCATTTTCCAAAATAATATCCAGCGCCTTAGTTTTAGGTATTTCCTCCACGTCAATTTTCGTAAACAGCCGGGAAATTTTTTCATTTTGGGCAATATATCTTTGAAAAAGAAAAGGTGTCGTAATACCGATAAATTGTACCTGAGAACTGCGTGCAAAAGGCTCGATGGCGGAAGTAATATCTACACGCTGTTGATCTGTATAGACGTATCTGTCAAGATTATCGATACAGATAATTATATTTTTTGCTTCAGCCGCTTCTTTCAAAAGAGCGGACAGAACTTCTTCTCTTCGACTTTGATCAAGACTTTGACTGAGAATCTTCTCCATGTTTAATTTTAGAAGGCGCTTGTACATGAGTATGCTTGTCGACTTGCCTTCATATATACGCTGTGCCAGTGCTTCAATGACCGTATGTTTCCCCACTCCCTCGTCCCCGACAATGATCACGTTGGCCTCTTCACTTTTAGATAAAATGCGCTGGATTTCCTCTATTTCTTTTTGTCTGTCGACGATGTGATAATTATTTGATCGGTAGGAAGTGTGGGTCAGGTCGGTTGCATAAGCGTCAAGCGTGGGAGTATATCCGGCTGACCAGTCGCGGGCCAGAGGAGGCATGGCCTGGAGATTTTTCAACTTCCACCACTGTGACTGGGAGTGTGTGAGAGCATATTTTTTATCAAACCAAGCGGAGACACGAGAGAGATTTTCCTGCTTCAGCGTATGAGTTTTGAGAAATTGTTCGCGCTCCTGTTCTTTCTTTTGTTCGTCAGAAAGAGTAAAAAGTTCTATTAAAAAAAAGGCGGGAAAAAGAAGAATATACATAAGCAATATAAAGGGAAGGAAAATTATCAAGAAAACTTGAAAAAAAAGATAGAAAAATATAATTGATGCACGCATCATGCAGCCTATTCCTCGGGAGATCAAGTTGAAACTCGCCGTATTGAGCCACTCATTGAAAGAAAACCCAGATCCCTTCTTTACGGTTATAACGTTTTTCCAGGGAGAAAAAAGTGTCTTAAAAAGTGTTCCGATAGAAAAAAAATAGGGCAGAAACATGAAGATATTGACAACAGCCTCAAAAAAGTTAGTAAAATAGTGTTTCACAAATCCAGGTCTCATGAAATTGATTATACAGAAATATGGAGAAGAGATGAAAGGGTTGTTAGTTTATTCGATCATTTTTAATATTTTTTTTAGTGCATCGTTTGGCTGGCACCTCTGTTTTATCCATTCTTTTGCTTTTGTTTCATTCATTTCAGAATTTTGGTGAAGAGCTACTATTTCTTTGGCTTGTTCCTGCATAGTAACAAAATATTTTTGAACATCTTGTATGTGTAACTGGTTATTGACAATCGTTACAATATCCTTGTCCAGTAGATCGTTCAAAGAAAAAACTGCACCCAAGAAATAATCGTCATTCCAATCGCCACTATTATCTTTGAGAATTTGGAGTGATGTGGCGCATGTCCCCATGGCCCATTGCTCCAATGTGCCTTCAAGAGCTTCCTTCTGAAGCATCTGCGGAATGAGGGCTCGATATAAAGTCTCAGCTTTTACTTCTTGCATAGTGCGATTGGTTGGCCCGTTTTCGAATCTCAAGGTTTCTTTTGAATCTTCGCCAAAGACCCAATGAGAAAGTTCATGGAGGACAGTGTTTGTCCGGGACATACACTCCATAAGGCCGGTCGCTTGCGAGTCAGACAGCTTTATAAAAGCTTTCGCAGTTCCGGATATATATTTTTTCAGCCACTCATTGGGAAATCCCCGGTCATATGCTCTTGCCTGTGTGTCCAAAAAGATTTGAATCGTCGGATTCTCTTGGGCAACGGTACTAAATATAGAGTTTATTCCATAACTACCAAAAACAACAGAACCTATGATGAGTTGGTCAGTCACGGAAGCTTTTTGATTTTGGGCTTCAATATCTTCAAGAGAAGATGCGAAGGCATGTTTCATTTTTTCCCACCTATTTTCTTCTTCTTTCGCTTCTCGTGTACGGACAGAAACTTTGATCTCCGGATCTCTATTGGGAGATCTCATAATTTCATCGTTATCACCTGTCAGAATAATGGGGAAACCCGCCTTAAGACATTGTTTATAGAGGGCGTTAGCTTCGCCTCTTAATCTTGAGGATTCCTGGTGGTCGATTGCCGCATAGTATTGACCGACAACATTAAGATATTTTTGGAAATCTCCACCGCCAGGTTTTTTAACCCAGTCTCCCCCTTCTTGTGCCAGTTTTTGAAAATGACGAGCAAGTAACTTAGTTTCTCTAGGAAAAAAGGTACGAATTGAATAAGGCTCGTTCTCAGTAATATAGAGAGTTTCTGTTGTTGTTTGTTTTGTTTTAGTTGAGCTTACCTGCGTATAAGTTAAAAATCTTACGAAGAGAGGGTCTGTTTTCAATGATGTCGTGAGTAAATCGACAGTTAGTTTTTTTAAACTTTCATCAAGCCCAAGTTTTTCCAGATCATTCGAAGAAGCTTTTTTAAGGATATTCACATACATGGTTGTTTCAACTTTGCGAATGATGTGGGACATAGTTGCAAGAAGGACGCCTCTTCTTTGCCCATTTAAACTAATTGGATTGCCTTGACGGTCGTGTATATCCGTAGATAACCATCCTTCAAGAATCGCCTCTACGAGACTTTTGTTGGTAAGTTGACGAAGACTATGAACAGATTTTTTGAGAGGAGAAACCTTATTTTCAATCCAGGCTTGCAGTACGTCGTGTACAGAATCGGAAAGTTCAGTGCTATTATTAAATGATTTTACTTTTTGATAAAGATCCTGCCAATGCCCACCAACTTCTTGCACAGGTTCCTTAAGAATAAAAAAAACGTGCTTTATATATCGTAAATGAGGTACTTTTCTCCCTGTCATTTCTTCATGTTGAGACAGTCCTATCAGGCTAATATTATTTGTGTTCCCGTTCATACATCGTATACTATTTTGTCTTCTAACGACTAGCGACTAAAATCTAAGGTCTAAAGTCTAAGGTCTATTGTGGTGGACTCGAGAGGATTTGAACCTCTAACATCTTCGATGTAAACGAAGCGCTCTACCGTTGAGCTACGAGTCCTTATCAACCCTGCTCTTCCGTATTCTCGCAAATCGAGACGTAGGAAGGAGCTAAGGGGCCAATTTCTATATTTTATCAAAAAACTGAACATCTTTCTTGAAGTCTAAAGTATTTGAATATCGGCGAATATTATTCTCTCGATTTATAATGGCCATTAGATACCAAGTTTATCACCGAAGTATATGAAGTTGAATCTCCTCGATGTATGTTTATATTAGCGACAGAATTTGATAAGTCTAATTTACTTCCCGGAAATGTTTCAATAATAGTCAAATTGGCTCCTTCAGCGAACAAACTACTTCCATTAATTAATTCAGCAATTTGGGCAGTTAGAGTTGAGTCTTTAGGATTTCTTCTTTGAGCTTGTATTTGTGCTGATCCTTCTAGTCGTCCTATCTCTAAAGAGGAAAATACTTCATTATGAGAGTCTGTCATGTCACGCTCATAATCTAAGTGAGCATTAGAGGAAAGAGTGAAAATTTTTACTGGACAGTCTTTTATAATTACATTATTTCCCGATTTTATAACACCAAATTGAATAGGTAGAATAGGTATATGTTTTTCACGATTACTTAACATGAGTGATGTCATATCTGAAAGAGGAGGTGATTCAAGGGTGAGCGGGATCCCAGCGAATAAGAAAGAAGCTATTACAGGATCCAAATTTAATATGTTTTGTTGTACTTGTAGCCGAAGGTCATAATGAAGACCTCTTGTTAAATCAAATCTATTTGTCCTATCTCCATAAGGATAGATAAGTGCCTTTTTTAGAAAAGATAGAACCTCTTGTAGACTAGTCTTATTAAAGATCTCGCTTAGCGTGTCATCCATCTCTCCAAGGGCTTCTCGAGAAGATTTTTCTACGTCATCAAATGCTTCAGGGGCATATCCGTCTAAAATAGCAGTTGCCACTTTTTGCCGTGCAGGTAAGTATAAGTCGGAGAGACAATAAATATGATGAGACGGCTTATAAATAAGGCCACCTACAAAAAGACGAATATTATTTTGCAATTTCTCTTTTACCCCAGTGTTTTCTTTTTGAACGGCATTTTCTAACGTTAAGCCTAGCATAAGAGCAGATATTATAACAACTAAGACGGAAATATGAAAGGTAAAGGCTGTGACGTGGAGGTTGACCCGAAGGCATATGGCTTATCTAATGCGAAGTTAAGTTCGACTTGGCGAAGCCGAGTTTGACTCGGTGGGTGTGGATGGAGTCGAACCATCGCTCTGTTCTTTATCAGAGAACTGTTTTACCGTTAAACTACACACCCTTTCACCTTGAAACTAGGCACGCTAGCCTTTTTATTATAGCATATGCTCCAGTAATGGGATTTGATGTCAGACTTATTTTATACCCTTGACACTTCTCTAGTATATCTATATAACTTCTATATGCACAACAAATACTTCCTAAAAAAGGAGTTAAATTACATATTTGTGGTGTATAATATAGCCGTATGCTCTACTTTTCAGAGGTAAAGGGCAAAAAAGTGTATACCGAGGACAATGTATATATTGGTCGTCTCCAGGATCTTATCTTCATTGCCTCCGAAAAACCTAATATCACAAAAATTGTCATCAAAACAGACACGAAGGAAAAACTCAACGTCCCCATTGAATATCTCAAAAAAATAAACTCTCATATAGTTATTGCTAAAAACTATCAGACGACTGAACTTATAGAAAATGAGCTTTTCGTGGATATCAACGTAGTTGATAAACAGGTTATAGATATAAAGGGAAACAAAGTTGTGCGGGTAAACGACATTGTAATCCAGGACAAACCGACATTGTATATCGCCGGGGCGGATATAGGGATTTTGGGAATACTCAGATGGTTAAAGATCGAGCATGCTTCGCTGCAACTGCTTACATTTTTGGGACTACGAATAGTCCCCAATTTTTTATCCTGGGCTGATATTCACCCTCTGGAACTGGCACAAGGAAGAGTACGGTTAAAAAAGGAAGAAGATAAACTGGAGAAAATACGCCCTGAAGACCTTGCCGACTATCTGGAAAAAACCAATATTCGCAATGTCACCAAAATCCTTAATATCTTAGAAGATGATTTTGCGGCTGAAGTTATCGGTAATCTCAATGTCAATTATCAGACAGTGCTATTTCGGAGTTTTTCTCCCGAAAAATCTGCCAAGATCATTTCGTTGGTTGACCCAGATGATGCGGCGGATATATTATTGACCTTGAGTAAAAAAAGAAGAGAAGTGGTAATCAATATTCTCAGTTCTGAAAAGAAGAAAGAAGTGGAGTACCTATTACATCTGGCCAAGACGCCTATCGGAGGACTCATTACGTCGGAGTATTTAGCTTTATCTTCCCAGTTATCTGTTGGAAAAACGATGGAAGCCATAAAAAGGGAAGCGGCCGATTTTTCATTCTTCAGTTATGTATATGTGACAAACGAACAAAATCAACTTATCGGAGTGATAAGCTTGCATGAATTACTTCTGCAACATGTAGACACTCCGTTATACAAATGCATGAGACAGGATGTAGTTGTCATTCATCTGACCACACCCGAAGAGATTGCGGTAAATAAAATGCTCAAATATAAGCTGCATGCACTCCCTGTCCTCGACCGGGAAAAAAAGATTTTGGGGATCGTCACATTTGATGATATGGCAGATTTTATATTAAGTAAATTATCACTATGAATCTATCCAGTTTAAAAAGAAGACTGCTCCTTTTCCTACTCGTATTTGGTCCTGCAACCATCACCGCTATTTCGGATAACGATGCAGCGGGGGTTGCCACCTATTCACTTGCCGGAGCCAGGTTTGGATACTCCATGCTTTTTGTCTTATTTTATGTAACGTTACTTTTGGGTATTACACAAGAAATGGGTATCCGTATAGCTATTGTAACAGGTAAAGGACTGGGTGATATCATTCGGGAAAAGTTTGGAATACTCGTCTCTATTGTGGTATTTTTTGCTTTGAGTCTGGCTAATATGGGATCGATTGTTGCTAATTTTGCTGCGTTAAAAACAACTACGTCCATGTTTCATATTCCGACGATTCCTTTTATGGTTCTCATCATTGTTTTCGCATTTTTGTTTGTTTCAAAAGGGAATTATATTACCAATCAGAGGTTATTTCTTTTGGGAATGGTTCTTTACTTTGCGTATGTCATATCAGCTGTGAAAGGATCTCCCGATTGGGAAAAAGCATTTGTTAGTGTATTTCTTCCTACAGATCTCAAGTTGTCAGGTGAATTTGTATTTTCAGCCATAGCTGTGTTGGGTACCACCATTACACCGTGGGGACAATTTTTTGTTCAAAGCTATCTCCTCGATAAAAAAATCTCTTTAGAAAAGCTGAAGTATGTGCAGTTTGAAACTTTTTTCGGTGCATTTCTTACCAACTTTTTCTCTTTCTTTATGATCGTGGCGACTGCGGCAACTCTTTTTGTGCATAAAATTCCGCTTGTTTCGGGTGAAGAAGCGGCTCTGGCTATTCGTCCATTTGCCGGAGAACTCGCCGGGATACTCTTTGGAGTGGGCCTTCTCAATGCGGCAATTATGGGTATCATCATCATTTCTTTGACCACAGCCTATGCTTTTTCCGAATTTTTCGGTCTAGTAGGCAGTCTTGATGTTCCATTTCAAAAAGGGAAAGCGTTTTATATTATTTTCCTGGCACAGCTTGTTATCGCCTGTTTAATTGCCTTGATTCCTTCGGTTAATCTGTTTAAAATTGTTCTTGTAACTCAGTCCGTAAACGGCATACTTTTACCTGTAATATTTTATTTTCTCCTGAATATAACAAATGATAAGGAACTCATGGGAACATATACAAATAAAAAATGGTACAACTATTTTGCAATTATCTCTTCCGTATTGATTATTATTGCATCATTATTTACAATAGTATCTTTCTTTTTATAATTTATTAAGCGCATGAAAAAACTTATCGTTGTGGCCGATTGGGTGGAGGATTCGCTTACTTGTCAGGAAGTAAATTCGGCTGTCAGCGGTTTTTTGAAGGATTCTTCCCAGGCTCGTATAACATTTATATCTTCGACTCCATCGACTATCCATACATCGTATCTGATCTCCCAGATTGTGGAGGTAGAGGAACGATATGGAAGGCCGCTGGAGACAGTTATTTTTGAGAATACGGATCCTCGTATTCAGACTACTACATCGATAGAAAAAGCTAAAGGAGCGGAATTTATTATCGTAAGGTTAAAGTCGGGCATATATATCTGTGGTCCGAATGCCGGATATGATTTTACTTTCATAAAGAAAAAGATTGATGAAGCATATGTCTATAAAGGACTGGATAAAGGAAGTCAGTTTAGATCAAGAGATCTCTATGCCAGGGTTTCGGCTCACCTAATGGATACAATGGAGGATGAGATGGAATTTGAGGAGATTTCACTTAATGAAATACCTGAAGTACAAGAACACTATATAGGACATATCGATAACTATGGAAATATAAAAACAACTATATCTTTGGATGATTTTAAGGGAAAGTTTGAACATGGAGAAATGGTTGAGGTATCCATAAATGATACAAAGAAGAAAGTCAAATATGTGAGCAATCTTTTTGGAGGAACACCGGGGGAACTGGTTATGTATCCAGGTTCCTCAGGAAAAAGAGATAATCCTTTTCTTGAGATATCGATATGGAGGCACTTTACTGAAAAAACCCCGACAACTGGCGTACACGAGTTCAACCACCCGAGACCGGGGATGAAAGTAGAAATCGTCTTCAAATAATCTTCTTAATGGAGTATTCAAATAGGGATTGTAGGTAGAAATCGGGTTAGGAAGCTCTTCTTGCGAAGATACTTCACTTTTTTTATTTTAAGTTTGAGCTCGATGAAAAACACATATTTTTCTTTAAAAAGAAAATAAAAAAAAGAAAGGAGGTGATCCATCCGCTCCTTCCAGAACGGATACCTTGTTACGACTTAACCCTCATCGCCGAGAAGATTCTCCCCCGATTTACATCGGGGTTCAAATGTCCTCGACTTTGTTGGCTTGACGGGCGGTGTGTGCAAGAGGCAAGAACGTATTCACCGCGACATAGCTGATTCGCGATTACTACCAATTCCAGGTTCATGAGGTCGACTTGCAGACCTCAATCCCTACTGAGAGGAGGTTTTAGGGATTCGCTTGCCGTTGCCGGCTTGCAAAACCCTCTGTCCTCCCCATTGTAACATGTGTGTAGCCCAGGGTATAAGGACCATGCTGACTTGACGTCTGCCCCTCCTTCCTCCCCACGAAAAACGTGGAGCAGTCTCTTGTGACAAATATAACACAAGATGGGGGTTGCGTTCGTTGTCCCACTTAAGGGCACTCCTCACGGAACGAACTGACGACAGCCATGCAGCACCTGTTCTAGTGTCCCTTGCGGGAGGTTCCGACTTTCATCGGAATTTCACTAGGATGTCAAACCCTGGTGAGGTTCCTCGTTTCGTTTCGAATTAAACCACATGTTCCACTGGTTGTGTGCCTCCCCGCCAATTCCTTTGAGTTTTAACCTTGCGGTCGTACTCCCCAGGCGGCTTGCTTAACGGGTTACCTTCGCCACACGAAATCAGAAATCAGTCGTGAGTTGCCTCACGACTAAGTTCCGATCTCATGCAGCTAGCAAGCATTCGTTTAGGGCTAGGACTACGCAGGTCTCTAATCTGCTTCGCTCCCCTAGCTTTCGTGTCTCAGTGTCAGTCAACTTTTAGAGATTC
>JAUSJK010000081.1 GCA_030647255.1 bacterium | reverse complement strand
AAAATCGATCGAGTCGACAACAAATCGAACGATGAAATAGAAATAATCGACTATAAAACAGGAAAAAAACCGGATGATAAAAAACTCAAAAAAAGTCTACAGCTTTCTATATATGCCCTTGCCGCTTCACATCCTTCTCTCTATAACAGGCCCATAACCAAGATATCTCTTACTTTTTATTACCTGCAAGATATGGAAAAAGTAACGATGAAAAGAGAAGAAGGAGAGATGATACAAGTCAAACAGGATATCGTTGAGACTGTGACGCAGATTCGACAGAGCTCATTTACACCTAAAGTAGGACCTTGGTGTAATTTCTGCGCCTTCCGTATGATATGTGAGGCGTGGCAGTAAAGTCTTACCGAGTTGATGATATAATATATCTATGAGTGATCGGATTGTTCAATCAAGATATTTTGCCCGTTTCGGCGAGCTTTTTGTTCCCATGCTCACCTGGCTTATTATCACCTTTCCTCTATGGATGTCTCCTTTTCATCCTGCGATAGTCGCCTATTTTATCATCGCATTTAACCTCTATTTTTTATATAAAGCATTTACAACTGCGTACTATGCAACCAAGTCATATAAACTCATTATGGAACGCTCGAAAATATCATATCAAAAAAAAATTCGTTCGATGAAGGGCGGAGCGAAGATACAACATTTTATCATCGTCCCGAATTATAAAGAACCTCTCTACAAAATAGAGTCAACGATAGACTCGTTCATTGCCAATGACTATCCGTATTCAACTATATTCTTGGTCCTGGCATTCGAAAAAAGAGAAACTGAAGCAGTAGAAAAAGAGGTATACCTCAAAAATAAATACGTAGGGCATTTTAAAGATGTTCTTGTTGCCTATCATACCCTTTCTCCCAACGAGGCACCGGGGAAAGCAAGCAACCAGACATGTGCCGCCCGTATGGTAGATGAATACGCTCTAAAACAAGGATTTTCACGTGAAGATTGCATAATAACAATCTGCGACGCAGACAGCCATCTGCCTACAAACTATTTTTCTTATCTTTCGTTTGAATTTTTGAATGATAAAATGAGACTCTATCATTTTTACTGTGCCCCCGTACTTTTATACAACAACTTCTGGCAGCTTCCCTTTTTTGTACGTATGCAGGCGACTCTCTCTTCCATTTTGCGTCTGGCATTTTTATCTCAAGAAGATAAGCTTATTCAGATTTCGACGTATTCGGCCAGCCTCTCCCTGCTACAGAAAGTTGATTTCTGGGATGTAGACATCATTCCCGAAGATTGGCATATATATTTTCAGGCCTTTTTTGCGTTTGGAGAAAAAGTGAGAACTCTGCCTCTGTATACCATTATCAACGGAGACGCCGTGTACTCGGGCAGTAATATGAAAACACTTTTTAACAGGTATGAACAGGAAAAACGATGGGCGTGGGGTGTAAGTGATATTGCCTACGCATGGAAAAAGATGTTTACTACTCCTCATGTGCCATTTCGACACAAACTGAAAAAAATTGCGTATCTCACGGAAACTCATCTGTTTTGGCCTACGTCCTTTTTTGTTTTGACAATAAGCGCTTCTATTCCACCGCTCATTAATCCTATCTTTAAAAAAACCGTCCTTGGTTTTATTCTTCCCCAGCTTTCGGGTATCATTCTCACTGCGGCTTCATTGATGCTTATATTATATGCGTATCTCGATATTCAATTAAGAAAAAAAGTAAATGTAAAAACGTCTACGATAAATGTACCTTTCTTAATTATTCAATGGTATCTGCTCCCAGTTGTTTCATTTGTCCTATCTTCTCTTCCGGCTCTTGAAGCCCATACAAGGTTGTTATTAGGAAAAAAGATTACCTATAAAGTGACAGAGAAAGTGTAGTTAGAAGTTGATAGGAAGAGAATATCAGACTATCAAGAGTACCAAGATAAAGAGTATCAGGTTATCTGATTATCAGATACTCTTCGTCTGTTATTCTGATTCTCTTGATATTCTGGAACTATTGGATCAATTTGAAATTCTATATATGTTTAATTTTCTTTTTACATGGACTCCTCTCCGCTTCATGATTCAAAACTTATGGAGAGATGAAGCATTCACGTATCTTCTGGCCAAAAAGAATATTGGCGAAATCCTCCTTCTCACGGCCAAAGATTTTAATCCACCTCTTTACTATCTCCTTGTTCATGTGTGGATTACTATCTGCGGTGGATCAGAAATTTCACTACGAGTCCCTTCTCTCCTTTTCTTTTCCGGAACGATTTATATCAGCTATCTTTTTATGAAAGATGTTCTAAAAGTAAAAGGGGTCTGGATATATCTCTACCTTTTTCTTTTTATTCTTAATCCGTTGCTCGTATACTATGCGTTTGAAGCACGGATGTACAGCATGCTGGCTTTTTTAGCTCTCGCATCTTCGTATACTTTTTTTACAAATAAAAAAAAGACCTATCTCCTTTCAACTATTCTTGGACTTTACACACACTATTTTATGGTTTTCGTACTCTTAACGCAGGCAATTATTTTTTTGTCTTTGAAGTTTCACAAAAGGAAACACGAGAAAATAATTCCTTTTCAATATTTTCTATACTCCCTAGCAGCATTCATTCCTTGGATAGTATTTCTTCTTTTACATAAATCGACAGACTCATTTTCTACCTGGATTACGTCTCCGATATTGTCAGATATATTTCATGTATTTGGAATTTTATACACCGGATATGAGACAGATTTCCATTTCCTTTCTTTTGGATCGTCTACCTTCATTCCCTTTTTAGTCGCTAGCAGTGCCTTACTACTTACAATCTGTGCTGGAGAATTATATCTCTACATAGAACGAAATAAAAAAAAAGAACATCATGATATTCTCCCATATCTTCTTACAGCCTCCGTTCTGCTACCTTTTTTTATTTTCATAATCGCTTTTATTCATCCGTTATTTCTTCCTCGGTATCTTATCTACTCTACGCCTCTCTTTTTATTATTACTTGTCTATCTTCTTCATCATCATCCTCCGCTTCTGAAAATAATATTTTTTGCCGGACTTATCTATATAGCTCTGCATTATCAGATACTACAAACTACATATAGAACCAAAGCGGATATTAAAAAGGTACTACAGGAAATAAAATACCTTGCCCACGACAATGATATTCTCTACGTAGAGAATGAGCTTGATTATTTTTTGGGTGAATATTATTTTCAGGAAGATAAAGTATTTATATACAATAAAACCTATGAAGAGCTTCGGTTCTACATAGGAAAAATACTTATTCCAAAAGATCATGTGACCTCAGCTCTTCCATCATACCCGCAACGAGCATTTGTCCTCAGACAAAATGGGACATATCAGATACTGTCAGCATACTAGAGAAAACATAAAGAATAAAACAAGATAGTAATTTATTATTATAAACGTCATCCTGGTAAGTCCTTCGGCTTTGCTCAGGACGCATCCAGGATCGTTGTGAATAAATTAACTACGATTCTGGAGTCTCCCGACGACAAACCTCGGGATCCCCAGAATGACGAGGTCATTTCTCTCTTGATTTTTTTTCCGTCTGGTGCTACTCTTTTGACATGAAATTTCTACGCAAGGCTGATATTGATATTTATAACCTCATAAAAAAGGAAGAGAAAAGACAGGCCGAGACTCTCATGATGATTCCTTCAGAAAATATTGCTTCCAAAGCCGTTGAAGAAGCGGTTGGCTCTTCTTTCGGGAATAAGTACTCTGAGGGATATGCAGGCCGAAGATATTATCAAGGTAATACGGTAGCTGATGAGGTGGAGCTTCTTGTAATAGACCGAGCAAAAAAATTATTCAAAGTTGCAGAAGTCAACGTACAGCCTCACTCTGGTTCTCCTGCAAACTTTGCCGTCTATACGGCGCTTCTTAAACCCGGTGAAACACTTATGGGATTGGCTTTGTCTCACGGGGGTCATCTTACTCATGGCGCTGATATGAATGCGAGCAGCATCTATTTCCATTCTGTACCTTTTACATTAGACAACGAAGGGAGAATTGACTTCCAGGAACTGGAAAGATTAGCAAAAAAAGAAAAACCTAAAATTATCATAGCTGGTTTTACTGCATATCCTCGTATTGTTGACTGGAAGAAGTTTGCTGAAATAGCTGATATGGTCGGAGCATATCTGATGACAGATATTTCTCATATTTCTGGCCTCGTCGCAGCCGGAGTCTACCCTTCACCTGTGCCATACGCGCATGTAGTCACAACCACAACGCACAAAACACTTCGAGGACCACGAGGAGCCATGATTATGGTGACAGAAAAAGGTCTCAAAAAAGATCCTGACCTTTATAAGAAAATTAATAGGGCTATCATACCTGGAATTCAAGGAGGACCACACTTAAACTCCATTGCAGGCATTGGTGTGGCACTCAAAGAAGATTCCAAAAAAAGTTTTGTTACATATGCGAATCAAGTAGTAAAAAATGCCAAAGCTCTTGCGGCAGAACTGAATAAATACAATTTCAAACTTATATCAGGCGGAACGGATTCACACCTTATTCTCATTGACTTGAGAAACAAGAATCTCTTAGGTAAAACGGCAGCAGAAGGATTGGAAAAAGTAGGAATCATTCTTAACATGAACGGTATTCCTTTCGACCCTAATCCACCTCTTTATCCATCAGGTATTCGACTGGGAACTCCAGGGACAACAAGTCGGGGAATGAAAGAAAAAGAGATGAAACTCATCGCTCGAGTGATGAATCAGACGATCAACGAAGTAGCTAAGACAAAAGAAAGAATGAAGATAGATATGGAGCAGGAGAAAAAAAGAAGTGTCCGCCAACAAATTCTCGCCGAAACAAAATCCCTAGGTAAACTTCAGAAAGAAATCCTCACTCTCTGCAAAAAATTTCCAATAAAGAAAGTCTATTAAGGAGTAAATTCGTCGCTCATAAAAGCAGTAAATTTCATTCCTTGACCATTCTCTCCTGCCCTTTGAGAAATAATTAATACACTTCTCTTTCCACTGATATCTTTTTTATATGCAAAATTTAATCCTTCAACTCCTCCTGCAGAATTATTCTCATCTTGTGTCCATCCCTCTGATTTCAAATTGGTATATTCTGAAGAGGTAAGTGGTCCAATTTTATTTTCTGATTTATCCTTAACTATTGACACAATTGAAACACCTTTGAGACTAATATCATTGTTGTTTTCAAGCCTATACGTTGCTGTATCAGATTTTTTATCCGACCAAACCATAGGAGTAGTCCATTGTCTTATAAGATCTAATACATTTTCCGTAGAAGTTGCTTGTTTAGTATCTGAAAATTTAAAAGTGGAAACCATTTCTATTTTTTCTTTTGTAACATTCTCTGTCTCATTAAATACGAAAGCGAATCTATAGTTATCTTTAATGGTCTGATAAACAATAAACGGCTTACCACATTGTCCAGCATCACAATATCCTGGATTAAATAGATGGTCCCAGGTTATCGTATTTGAAGTACCTATCTTCTCTGATGTGATAACTTTTGAACCTAGATAATATCTACTATAATTAGGCTCAAGATACTGGATATCTAAGTTAACTTTTTCACTCCAACCATCTACATACACGTCAAATTGTCCTGCTGACTTATTATCTACCTCTCTTATAGTTATTTTTGATGGAGAGGTCGGATCAACTGGATACTTAAACAAAAATCCATAATCTTTATTCGTATATGTTTTCCAATTCTTCATATCATCAGGAGTTATAGTCGGAGAAATCATACTGTTTGTAGGAGAAATGGAAAGGGTTTGAGGAATAGGTGTTTTTTCAGTTTTTGATTTCAAAATTATATATGTCCCCACTGAAGTCAATATGACAAGAACTGCCGCAAAGATAGAAAGCGGAATGAGATTTTTGAAGGAAAATAGGCTTGGAGACGAATTTACAGGAATATTTGACTCAGTTTGTTCCATTGAGAATAGATTATACCACATTGTATAATATCTCATGATCTATGGACTTCTGGTGGCAGATATTCTGATGGTTGGGTCTTTCCTGTGGCGCCTTGCCACGCTTCCTCCCCAGATTCCCCTTTTTTATTCCAAATCCTGGGGTGAAGATAGACTCGTTGATCTGTGGTATATTTTTTTTCTTCCTCTTTTGCTCCATCTATTTATTTTGATCAATCAGTATGTAAAAAAAGGATTATTTGCCGAAGATATTATTGTAAAAAAGATTATCGAAATCGCTAACTGGGTCGTCATCGCAACCCTTACTGGCATTTTCTTGAAAATTATTTTTTTTGTTTCTTAATGAATTATTTACCACCGTTTTTCTTAAGCATCTTTCTTTCTATTGTTTTTACCGTCCCCACTATTTATTTGGCAAAAAAACTGAACATCGTCACGGACAAAAAAACAAGGATGCACCCCGCCCATACCCACATAGGCATTA
>JAUSJK010000067.1 GCA_030647255.1 bacterium | reverse complement strand
AAATATATTCCTGCCGATACTGCCAGTGCCAGATACGCACCTCTTGAGTAGGTCATAACGAAAAGTATGAGAGAAAGGATGCTGAGTAAAAGACCTAATTTTGTTTTTCTGAGAAAAAAATATATAGCAATCAGACCAAAGATGGCTGCGGTGACAGGGGGATCAAAAAATGTCCCAAACGCCCGATACAGATGAGGATCCCATCCCAGATACATTAAGTTTCTCAAATCCGGATACAAGAAAAATTGTAAAAAAGATACGAGAAGAATCACCAAAAATATCATATCGACGATCATGATAAGTTTCTTTTTATTTTTGTGGAGATATACATAATAGGTCGAGTAGATTATCGTCAAAGTATAAAAAACCAATCTGGCGAAATATAAAAACGCGACTATATTATCGAAATATGAGAATCGTCCAAAAGAAATGATGTAACTTACCAACATATAGGCAAAGAATAGAAAAATGATTTTATACCTGTACCAAAGTTTATTGAGAGGGTCCAACTTATACATGGAAATAAGAAATACCAATGAAAGAGCCATGGGGATTTCATAAAGATACAGATTTACTTCTTGAGAAAAGAACGATATCCGCCCCAGATGTCCCAAAGGAAAAATAATCAATGAAAGAATAAGCAGAATGAACCCCATATTATGTCTTCCTGTCAATCTTAACGTATTGATATACCTTTGCTCTGACTAAAAAAGAGTGAAAACTCATCATGAATGCATAGCAGAACCCGGCCGGTCCATCCAAAAACCCTAAGTATATGAGATAGGTGAGTAGGAATTTACCAAAAGGATATAGAAGAATCTCCCTTATATGAGGTTGTTTTCCCTGTTGTAGCAACTCTTTCGCTCGTATCGTGCTATATGCATTAATATCGTAAATGAATTCTTTTAACGACTGGTGAGGATAATGGTCTAGAAATCCGGAAAGTTTTCCAGATTCTCCGGAAAAAATAAATTCTTCATGGACGAGCCCTCTCCACACTCCCGAGTTTTTCTTAACCAAACGGATTATACCTTTATTTCGCGCTTTAGCTGTCTCTCCATACTGCAGTTCCTTCCCCCAAAAAAAGTCACGTCGTTTAATATAATATACAATAGGGGAGTCCTTCACGATATTCTCAAGGATACTTTTTTTTAATTCATTCGTCACTATTTCATCCGCGTCCACAAACAAAATCCAGTCTCCTTTGACTTCAGTCAAGGCAAAATTTCTTTGTTCGGAAAAGTTACCTTTTGACGTCCGTTTGACCATTTTCGCCTTCATTTTTTGAGCGATATCAATAGTTGCATCCGTTGAATTATCGTCTAAAACGACTATTTCATCACAAAACGATAGAGCCTGAAGACAGCGTTCAATATTCTTCTTTTCATTGTGTGTCAAGACAACTGCAGATACCATATTCATATTCTATCATTCTCCCATTCTCTTAGATACTTCCAGACGAAAAGACCGGCAAAAATGCAATTCAATATCTCGGAGGTCAACGTTATATACGAAGAGGCGAAATACGAGAAATGTGGTATGAGGAGCATATTTAAAACAAAATTAATCACGACCTGCGCTATAAATATAACTAATACTATAGACGTTTTTTTTAGCACGTAGAGGATGTTAAGGAAGATGGAACTTACCAGGATTATGGGTAGCGCCCAGATAACAATGCTCATGACTTTCACCGAATCGGCATAATGTCCCTTCAGAAGAAAAGGCAAAATAAATGGTCCGATCAAAGAAACTCCCGCCGCAACCGCACTTCCAATAAAAAGGACAAACACTGCGTCTTTCATTATTTTCTTTTTAACCAAAGATCCCCCCCCATCAAATGCTTTCTTAAGCCCAGGAAGGGAGATGAGATTATAGCTTGCCACTATGAACATAAAAGCTTCCAGGAACTTATAGCCGGCAGAATAGATTCCCACCTCCCCTATCCCTTTCAACTTAGTCAACAGATATATGTCAAGTTTAAAATAAAGCCCTGCGAAGAAACTGATAAGTATAAACACCACCGACTTGGAAAGGACATTTTTCCAGGCTCTCGGTTCAAATCGTAACGTCAGTTTCTTCACTTCCTTTTTGAGCAATATCACATACAATCCCGCATAGACGATATACATTATTCCTGTGACAGCAAATACCGCCAGAAGCCGTCCTGAAAGTAACACCGCTCCGATAAGAAGAGCTATAAGAACCGCATTGGTAATTACCGAAATGATGGATGCCTTCCAAGCTTTTTCCTTAACAGACGAGACTATCAAAAAAAGTCCTGAGATGGAATTATAAAATATGACACACGAGGTGAGAGCGATATAAAAGATTACTTTCGTATCGAAGCGGAGAAAAATACCTAAGGCAATCGTAAGTATAAAAATAACTACTGATACATACGTTCTCAGAGAAAAAAGATTGTTTATTTTGTCATCCTTTTCCTTCGATAGATAAAGAAGTCCGTATGACGATGTACCCAGATCCAAAAAGGGAGAAAGAAGAGAGATATGTGCCCAGACCAACGTATAGATTCCGTACTCTTCCGGATTAAGATACCGTATAAGTACGATAAAAAGGATAAAATTGAGAAGTTTTCCGATAAAAGAAGATACGTTGAGACTGAGAAAATTTTTCAGGAAAGAATTCCTTTTCAAAATATCCCTTAATGTAGCTCGCTCTTTGTATATGGTCTTTGGCAAGCGGATGAACTCATATACTTTTTGGGGTAACGAGCCGTATGTAAGTAAAAAACGCAGTCTATTACGCGCCAGGTAGTATGATTTTTCACTCCATGTGTTCGATGTCTCCATGTGTTCATACATCAGCGCCGAGTCTATACCTACTCTAAAACCTGCCAACACTGCTCTTTTACAAAAATCTACGTCTTCGTAATACATAAAATATGACTCGTCCCAGCGACCGATTGATTCGATAACTTTCCTCTGTATGATCATGAGCGAACCTGAAACAAAGTCCCTCTCTACAAATCGCCCATTTGGTTTTTCCTTCACGAGTCCCCCACTCATTCTCCATCTGTCGAGCTCTCCACCGTAATAAAGCACTCCTCTTTGCTTCATTCCTAATCCCCAAATATCAAAATGAGAGCTTCCTTCAAAAAATTTCTTTTTATCTATATGAAGAAGTGAAATATCCGTATTGCAGACTACCAGAAGTTCCGCGCCATCGCTCATTGCTTTTTGTATCCCTTCATTCACGCCCTCAGCATACCCTTTATTATTGTCCGTGTTGTCAATCCAATATATGCGGTAGTCCTTGTGGAATAAATCACAGATTTCCTTCTCGAGTCTTTGAATGACGTCGTGGGAAGTATGATACGTCACAAAAATCCAGGCAGTTTTCATGCCAGTTGTTCTATAACTTCGAGCAATTCCTCTGTGAAAGATTTCCATGTGAAAATATCGTAAGTCGAAGAAGCCGATATAGAATGTGGAGGAGGCTTCATCATTTTCTTTATGAGTTGCTCACTGTTACCTATGTACAAATTGGGAAAATAGGCAGCGTATTCATGATAGAGAGGTAGATCGTTTACCAGAACTTGTGCCCCCATGGTGAGTGCTTCGATAACCGGGTAGCAAAACCCCTCATCCTTCGAGACATTTAAGACCGCCGTGGCACCCTCGTAATAGGTGGCGAGTTCCGTATCTGAGACATGGTCAACCCAACGGATCGATTTTTTATATGCTACGTAGTGAGGATTCTTCTCGAGCTCTTTCATATATTTTTTTTCTTTCTTGCCGATTAAAATGAGTTCCTTTTCTGAATCTTTCGTTTTCTCTTTATATGAAGCAAACAATTCAAAAATATATTCTATTTGTTTAATCGGTTTTATTATTCCCACATACAGGAAATAATTGCCTTTAAAAGAATCTTTTCTCTCATAACGCAACAAGTGGTCCCCTCCGGCATATATGCGCTTTATTCGTGATTGATCTATTTCTGGCAATTTTTCACACACTTCTTTTTGTATGTAATCGGAAAAAACAATGATGAGATCTGCTCGTTGTAGAGAAGATATTGTCTGCGCTGCTAATCTTTTTTGATTCCGATAGGCTTCGGGATATTTTAAAAAGGCAAAGTCATGGATAAAAAGTATTTTTTTACAATGAGAAGCATTCAACAGAGAAGGTATATATCCAGAAAATCCCAAAAAAATATCACATTTTTTTTCAATGACATTTACGGGCATGAAAGATGAGCCAAAGAGCGGCTTAGGAAGGGATACTGCCTGAACGCCCTTATACTCTACATTCCGGCCAAAATAAAAATAATAGAGAAGCGACTTTTTACTTTGTTTTGAATATTCGTATATAAACGAACTGACAAGTCTCTGGATGCCATTTTTGACTTCATCTCCCGGAACATAATCTCCGCCATCCGCTCCTATAATAACTTTCTCTTTATCTGTTTTCATGTGTTGGTAATAATAAAGCATCCCTCTAAGTTTATTCTTAGTCGTCATTCTGGTAAGTCTCAGTACTAATCGAGACGCATCCAGAATCCGTATTTAATTCATTCACAACGATTCTGGAGTCGTCATTTCATTCCTCCCTAGAATGACGTATAAATACCGTCGATATATTGTACATGTTTATGCCTTCATTATCTGCTTTTGTAGAAGGAAAATATAAGTCACGAGCTCCATATAGGCAAAACCAAGATCTAGAGGAATACGGAAAAATCCGTCTTTGTATCCCTTATCTTCTATAAACCTCGCCCAAAACATGTGAACAGGATATAAAAATATTTTTTTAAGTGAAACTCTCTCCCCTTTTTTGTATTTCTCTTCCGCTTCCCGTTTTGCATAGTCCGTAAACTTTTTAAAAACCTGGCCGAGAGACCGGTACGAATAGTGATACATATAATTTTTAAGCTCCCCTGTTTTACTCGAGGTGAGAGAAATTTTTTCATGGAGTAAAGATGGATTTATCTTTATTTTTTCTTTTCTGGCAAGCCGGAGTATTTTATAATTTTCACCTCCGTGGTTCACAGGTTTCCCAAGGAAGTGGTTTTTATATGGAATATAGTAGCCATCATACCCTGCATTTTTTACTACCTCTTCTATTTCATCCGCAAGTTTTAAAGATATTATTTCGTCTGAGTCGAGCATGAATACCCATTCTTGTTGTATTTTTGAGAGACCATGCGCTCTTTGTCCCCCCAGGTTTATTCCTTTATAGTTATAGATCTCGGCTCCATACAATGAAGCTATTTTGATTGTTTCATCTGTCGATCCTCCGTCAACCACAACTATCTCTGCGACTATATCCTTGACGGAAGAAAGTGATTTCCTGAGAAGCTCCTCCGAATTGTACGTGATCATAAGAAGTGCTATATTCGATTTCATATGGAGTTACTATTCTTATCAGTCTGGAGATAAAAAGTCAATAAAGGAGCTCAGAAGTGATTGCTCTTGTGTAAGAGGAGTTCCAGTTTCAGAAGAAATTACAATTTCTTTCGTCGTTTTGATAGGTATGAAACCCAAAAGTTTATGTTCTTTTTTGCCTGATATTTTGTAGACCACTTCTCCATTTCTTACATCTATTTTTATTTTTTCTCCTGTTCCTGTTTCGGTTGAATTGACCTTGCTTAAAACTCCAAGATCTAGCATCTTCTGTAGAGCTTGATCAGGAAGTATAGTAACGAGCTTTACTCCCGCAGGCGTGGTCACCTGAAGAGTTCTTGTTATTGGATCAATAGAAAGAGGAAATTGACTCATTGCAGTAATTTTATTCTTTGTTACTGATAACTCTCCCTCTCTCGTGGCAATTTTTACATCTTCTTTTTCTAACTCATTTTCCGCGTTTTCTCTCAGTTTTTCTAGTTTCTCATTTGAAACTTTTACCTCGTCTCCTTGTTTATTCTCTGCATTTATTTTCAATTTGCCATTTTCAAAAGTATATTTAATTTTTAACTTTTCATCCTCTACTTCTATTTTTATCCTCCCATCATCCTCTATCTTTGTTTTTACCTTTTTACCATCCGAATTAACCACTTCTGTTTCACGTTTCAAACCTTCCTGCTGAATTTCAAACTCGGTCGATTTTCTATTATTGTTAAAAGAAGACTCCTGTGTTGAAGAACCTTTGTTAGTCGTTGTTGAGGTTGTCGAAGATTTTTGAGGTTGAACTGTATTTTTCTCTTGTTCCTTTTTATTCTCTTCTCCTTTTTGTTCCTCTTGTTTTTTCGACTCTTCCCTCTGTTTTTCCTCACTTTTCTTTTCTTCTTCTTTTTTATCTTCATCCCCAAGCACGGCTTGTCGAGAAGAAGAAATCAGAGTTGTCGTAACTTTAAAATTTGCCAAACCGAAAATCAAAAATAAAAAAAAGGCAGTAAAAACAAAAAAAACTGATTTAGATGTAAGAATAAAACGCTTCATATCGGTTCTGTACTTTACATGACCTTTCCTCCCTTTTCCCTTCCTCTTTGACTTCAACATACTTTTAAGGATATCGAAAGATAAATAATTTGTCAAACGATTACACCACTCGTAAGAGTTTACGCTTCTTGACACAAAAACGTCATTTTGGCCCCGAAGGGGACCCTTTGGGTCTTATTCAGAATCTCGTTTTTGATTCTGGATGCGCTCCAAAACTTATCGCTTACCAGAATGACGCTTAATATCATTTTATCTTAATTTGTCAAAGAGTATGAACTCTTACCACCACTCATATGGTTCACTTATTTTCTCTTGTCTTTCTTTCAGATAATTTTGTAGAATAAAAAGTGTCGATTATAAGCGGTTGATTATTCTTCCTTTTCTTCTTACAGTATCAAGATGACGAAAACTAATTTTTTTACATGTTATATTTGTGGATCAAAACATGGCGAAATTTTTCATACCGTCAGTAAATATACATATTATCTCTGTTCTGACTGTATGACGTTATACCTCTCCCCTCTTCCATCAAAAAAAGAAATAGAAACATATTACAAAACCAATTTTACGTATACCGTCGTTCCGGCAACCGTAAAAAGATTACGCCAAAGAGCAGGACACATATTGGAGAAACTGAAGAGTCTTAACCCTGACGGAATTTCACTTTTGGATATCGGATCAGGATATGGATATTTTCTTGAGGAAGCAAAAAAAACTTATATGGAAGGAGTCGGTCTTGAGCCTTCAAAAAAGATGTATTCTCATTCCAAAAAAGCCGGACTGCAGGTAGTAAACTCTGCTCTTGAGGACTATCACCCAAAGAATAAATTTGACTTTATTACTCTTATTCAAATAATCGAACATGTAGAAAACCCGCTCCAATTTCTGAAGAAAGTCGAGACTCTCATGAATAAAGATGCCGTCCTGTATATCGAAACTCCCAATCTCGACAGCCATTTATTTCATTTTGAAAAAGAAAGCTATACATTTCTTACTCCCCCCGATCACTTAGGAATATTTTCAAAAAAGACTTTCCAAGAACTTCTCAGTCGTACAAACCTTGAGATATTAGATGTGACAACTTACAGTTACCCTGAACACTTTATGGGAGTCATTAAAAAAATCCTCCACTCTAATCCCCCTCTTCCTTCTCAAACCTCTTTTCCTTCTTCTACTCCTCCCTTATCTCTCAGTAAAAAACTAAAATATATTCTCATCGATACAATGATCGCGAGCCTCCTTTACAAAATCCTCAACCTTAACGATAAAGGAACAATCCTGGAGCTTTACATAAGGAAAAAGAAGTAACTTTGTCGCTTATAGTCGATTGACTCTTCCTTTTATTCTTACTATACGTTGAGAGTAATGAGAAATTTTACTGCTGTCTTTGTGTTATTTGTAGTTCTCCATTTTCTTACTCTTTTAAAACCTCTGTATGCATTCGACTCATTCGTCAAGTATGACAATAATCCGTTATCTCTTATCAAACTCAACGGCCAAAGGGAAGAAAGCGTGGGACACAATACTGTCTACTGGGAAAATAATGAGTTTGTTATCCGCTACTGGACACTACGAAATGGCAAGATGACCGAAGTGAAAGGTTCATCTTCAGATGGGATTCATTGGAATGAAAATTTTGCATATAACTTTGAACCCATTGTGAACGCTCACGATGCAACCATTGTAAACTTCAAAGGAAAAAGACTCCTATACTATGTAGCTGAAGTAAATGGCAAATATATAATACGAAAATATAATATCAATGATGAATTGAATCCTACAGAAAAAAGCGACGTTATTCTACCGGGCACTTCTTATGATTACGAAGGTAATTCCTGTCCTCACGCCTATACTGATGGGGATAAGGTATACCTTTTTCATTGTTCAACAAATGGGTTGGGCTGGAGCATGAGTTTAGCTGTTTCCTCTGATGGAGAAACCTTTACAAAATGCACAAATAACCCTCTTATGTATGATTCTGGCAGTTTTTATCTTTATAAAGAAAATGGAGTGCAATATCTTTTCTTGCATTCTTCCAACGGTATTGAAGTTATGGAGACAACTGATCACATCTCGTGTCAGACGCAATGGAAAAATAGACATACCATACTTACCTACGGCACATCGTATGACTCGAGACATATGGTCACTCCGTCAGTTATTCTCAAAGATAATAAACTTTATCTTTTTTACTCAGGATTAGATCAAAACGATCACTGGAACTTGAGCCTGGCACTCGCCAACCCGACTCTATCAAAAAACAAATATATTCTTATTCCCGGCTTTATGGGATCCTGGAATAAAGAAGCAATTCTTCACAATGCGCCCTCTTCATATGCAGATTGGAAACTGGCACCTTTCGTAAAAGAATACGATGGACTCATCGGTACATTTAACGCACTAGGATACGTGAAAAACCAAGATTATTTTGTATTTCCCTATGATTGGCGAAAAAAAGCCACGGAAAGTGGAAATGATTTAGATTCTTTTATAAATACCAAGATTGGATTGACAAATTCTACGACGAAAATTACTATTATTGGTCATTCTTTGGGTGGACTTGTCGGCCGTATATATACACAAAATCATCCTTCAGGTGTCGCAAAGTTGATTACTGTCGGAACACCGCATAAAGGAGTTGTGCAGGTATATAAACCTCTCGAAGCGGGAGAAATCGATAAAGAAGATACCATGTTATGGCTAGCTGAAAAAATGATTTTTATCCTCAATAAATCTCAAGTAGAAAGTGACCGCGATACCGTACAAAAAATGCTTCCTGTTCTTTTTGATGTCTTTCCGACTTTCAATTTTCTAAAAAAATCAGATCAATTTGTTGATATCCAAACCATGAGTATACAAAATACTACTTTGACTACTTTTAACTCCCAACTATCAAGTATCTACAATCTCTTCTATGCCATATACGGTGAAAAAAATACAGATACGACGGACAATGGTTATATTGTAGAACCACCAAGCAGTATTGATACTCTCTGGGGAAATTATACGGATGGAAAACCTACATCTTCGTTCAAAGCAAACGGGGACTATCTGGTACTTTCCACAAGTGCCAAAGACGAAAATGACCCTGATTTTCAGCAACTCCCTTTCGACCATGGAGAAATAATATATAAAAAGGAGGGAATAAAGAAAATTTTAGATACTGCTTCAATACCATACCAAGATAACCAAATTGTTGAAGGTTCAAAGACAGTTCTTACCCCCTCTCTTATTTTTCTCGTCAAGTCTCCGATTGAATTGGAAGCAGAATTTAATGGCCAGGTATATATGGAAACAGATGGAATTATTTTTATTCCGGATGCGCTTTCGGGAAATTATACTCTGGAAGCCAAAGGCGCAGATAAAGGAACATATACTATCTATGTAGGACAAGTTTCTGAACAAAATGATATCTGGGACGAGTATCACGGAGAAATTACTCAGGATCCTCCCACATCTCAAACAGATACATACACTATCAACTTCAACAGACAATTTGCAATAAGCACGATTCCTACGCCAACAGCTACCGCCACACCAACTCCCACGAAGACTCCCACTCCTTCGGCTCCGCTCAGGACAAGTCCGACACGAACTCCTACCTCAACACCTAAACCTCAGCCAAAGAAAAATCACGGGCCGATCATTACGACAGAAAATCTTCGTCAAGGATCATGGCTCATTCCTTATGTGGCTACTATCATGGCATATGATGAAGATAATGATTCTCTTACGATGGCCTTTGCCAATCTTCCTCCTGGAATAATCAAAACACTTTGCCTCCCAACTCCCAATCATTTAAGCTGTCTTCTCGTCGGTATCCCGACGAAGAAAGGCAAGTTTGATGTGGGAATAAAGATCTATGATGGAGTAAAGTATGGATCAGAAGAGTTGACAATAAGGATAAAATAGATTTTTAATTTTTAGAGCTTCCTGTCATACTACCCAACCTGCCAGGTTGGTTGGATTGGTACAACAGTATTATTATACTTGTCCCCATATCTCAGACCACACCCTAAGGTAATATTTGGATATGGGAAATATACGCAGAACGCATACACCAGCGTTTAAAAAACAAGTCGTGTTGGAGCTGTTAAAAGAAGAGAAGTCTCGTGGGGAGATTGCC
>JAUSJK010000066.1 GCA_030647255.1 bacterium | reverse complement strand
GGCAATCTCCCCACGAGACTTCTCTTCTTTTAACAGCTCCAACACGACTTGTTTTTTAAACGCTGGTGTATGCGTTCTGCGTATATTTCCCATATCCAAATATTACCTTAGGGTGTGGTCTGAGATATGGGGACAAGTATACGGTAACTATTTAAAAAGTCTTACAAACTCTGGTCTACCTTTAAAAGTATTTGGTATAGATAAAAGAAAAAGAGAGCTTGCATCTAAGATTTCTACTAAGTTTCTGCCTACAAATGAAGTTAAAGAAGAAATCAATTTCACTCCTTTATTTCCATTAATACATGTTGATCCAAACGCAATTAAAAAAAAACAAATTCAACAAGCAAAAAAAATTTTCTTTCCTGGAGATAAATAATTCTTGTTCTAAAATATGGTAAACTCGACAATTAAGATAACTTAATTTAATGGTACTTTTTAAACCTCCGAGGTTGAAAAGTATACTCTTGGATGTGAGAACTTCTTGATATAATTGTGTTGTGAAAAGTACAGATCCAGAGATCAAACGATTCTTAGATATATTCCTCAATGATAGGGCGATAAATAAAGAATTTTATACACGTGTTTCTGAAGATAAGCTAGACTTTCATATGGTTGACAAACCAGAAAGGAAATCTGACTCTCCAAGACAAAGTATCGCTCATCAAATATATGTAACTCGAAAGTATATCTATGGAGTAAAAACTGGCACATTAAAGTTTGACGGAATTGTAGAAAAGCCACTCCTCCGTTCGGAAACAATGTCCAAAAAAGAATTGCTGGACGAACTAGAAGAAACAGAGAAGGAGCTTATTGCTTTACTTAATGATCCTACTATAGCAAAAAAAACCGTAATAGTTTCGTGGAGTAAAGATCCAGTTCCTGCTATCGCTTCATTGTGGGGTCTTCAGTCGCATGAGGTTCTGCATATCGGATGGAACTTGGCAGTAATGGATCATCTTAATATCGAACGGTTCCCTCTACTTAAACAAACCTGGGGATAATAATCATTAACACATATGACAATCCTTTCAACCTCCGAGGTTAAAGAGAATATATCCAAGACTGAAAAATAAAAATGGGGAAATAACAAAGTTCATTATGATGTAATTAGTTCACAGGAGTAAATTCCCAAGGATCAGATAAGTTGCCTGTTTCCTCTGCTTTAACAACCTCATTACCTTCTGATAAAAGCTCTTCTATCAAATTCGAATTTAATTTATTTAGTTGAGGGTTTTTAGAAGAAAAAACCACGTAGGAACAACCCGTATATTTTTTTAAGATTTCAGGTTGTGTGATTAGAAAATTGGCCAGTTTATCAGAAAGTTGTATATTTAGCCTGATCTGCTGTGCTTTACTCATACTTCTGCATTATAGAACATTTATAAAAATAATGTAATAGGTAGATATAAGTATTGTAATATTAAAACTCTTCTACTTCAATACCTTTCAGTAAAAGATTATTTCGCTTTATAAATTTTCGTTTATATATCAAGTAATTACTTTGTATATCTTTTATAGCCCACGTCAATAGTTTGGTGAATCCTCCCTTACGCTTTGTCCCATTATAATCTACGATATTGGCTGTATTATTGTAAGCGATAATAGTATGTCTATGGAGGACTCCATCATGATGATTATCGTACCTCAAAATCGTCACCCAATCATCCTTTATTTTAATTTCGAGTGATACGCACACAATTTCCATACATATCCGCTTCGTTGAATAATCATAAATATATGTAAGTCTATTATTCTCAGATAAATTAAACTGACTAATTCTTCTTTTAGGCTCTATTTGTTTCATCGTTTAATTTTAGAATATGAAAGAGCATTTTACATATTGTTGTACTTATTCTATGAAGATTTTAAGATATCTCCTTCTTCTTATATTCGTAAGTTTTGCTATTTTCATTATCTGGATGAATGTGACACCGGGTCATTTTCAAAGAGCTTCGTGCTCGTGTATAGTCACATATATGACAAAAGAAGAAGTGCAAGAGTTGGAAAAAATGTGCCCCGTTCTTAGCCCCGTTATTGGAATGTGCATCTTAAGAACCCGGGATATTCTGTTGGATCCTATTTTGACACTTTTTTCACTCGTAGATTTCTATAAGTAACAATCAGGAAAAAGATTTCCAGGCTTTTAATGAGGAGGCGGCTTCACGCAGAGACACTATTTTCAATATAATTCCCATCTGCACCAGAACAAAATCCCCGACCTTCACCGGTTCATCTCCGGCCAGTACCTCCCTGATCGCATGGGGATACTTTACCCAGACTTTTTTGCCCTCAATTTTGTGAACTTTTCCCGGAATTGCGAGACACATAAATATGCTATTATCATACTACATGAGTGACACAAAAAAGATGGTCATCGGTTGGTTTTCTTTTACCTGCTGCGAGGATAGCACCATTTTATTGACAGAACTTCTTAATGATCATCTGGATGAATGGAAAAAAGTAGTTGAATTCCGTTATATGAGAGCAATAAAAACCAAGAATTCTATCGAGGGACTGGACGTGGCGTTCATCGAAGGTGCCATATCGTCGGACTCGCAGGCCAAAGAAGTCCAAAAAATAAGGGAAAATACCAAGTATGTCATTGCCATCGGTTCATGCGCGTGCACGGGCATGCCTTCCGCTTCTCGCAACCTGTTCTCAAATGAGGCCCTCATTCAGGAAAAAATCCAATGGTACATGAGTAATTTTGACTACAGTCAGAAAGTAAAAAAACTCGAAGAAGTTATCAAGGTCGACGATAAAGTGATGGGCTGCCCCATGGATGCGAATACATTTTTAGAGATATTGCAAAAATACTTAGCTATTTTTAAAGTAACCTAATATGCACTCGGAAGATATCACCATAGAAAATATTACCAAAATTGAAGGAACGGCCGGTTTGACCATACAGATAGAAGATAATACCGTCAAGGATCTGAAATTTATTATTAAAGATTACCGGCGTTTTTATACTCAAGCTATCAAAGGCAAACCCTATATTGCCGCACCTGCTTTTTTATCGCGCATTTGCGGAACCTGTTCAGTTGCTCATCTTTTTGCCGCCATAACGGCTGTCGAAAAATCTCAGGGTATTGAGGTCACGGCACAGACAAGACTGCTCCGGCGCCTGGCGTATAACGGTTTGATGATCCGTGACCATGCGCTTCATCTCTATTTCTTTGTTCTGCCCGACATTTTAGGACTCGATTCAATTTTGGATATACCCGATGAGGATGGTAACCAAGGACATATTTTGTTGCACGACTCGTTTGATATCAAAAAACTCGGATCAGATATTACCAATGTCATTATTGGAGCGGCGATCCACGCGCCATACCCGACTCTCGGCGGATTTTTGAAACTTCCTGACCCTTCCAAATTTCCGGATTTGATTCAACGCCTCGAAACCATACGGCCCCAGGTACTACGCGGCATCAAAACATTTTTTGACTGGAAAGAAGAACTCGTCCGTAACTCGGATTACCTGGCTCTAAGAAATGAAAAAGGATACGACTTTCTTGAGGGAGAAATCATCAACTCAGACGGGAAAAGAGTTCCCACGCAGGATTTTCATCATTTTATGAAGTCTGTCGTGATACCCTATTCTCAAGCCGAAGGATATGTTTTTTCCGATACGCATGAAGACTACTTGGTCGGTGCGCTTGCCCGGGTGAATTTTAATAAAGATGTCCTCAATCCTCGGACAAAGACAGACGTCGCCCAGTATCTTTCCGTCTTTCCCTCAAAGAATGTCTATCATAACAATCTGGCTCAGGCAATCGAAATTTTACATTGCGTTGATGATGCGATTGATATTTTAAAAACAATACAGATAACGGACGAAAAAGTTGTGAGGAAACCACCGCAGGCGGGTGTCGGCGTTGGCGTCATCGAAGCGCCGCGGGGCATTTTATACCATATGGCCAAAATCAATGAAAAAGGTATTATTGAAGACTACGACGTCATCGTTCCCACGGCTCAAAATCAGATAAACATTGAAAATGATTTGAAAAAATACTTCAATGAAAATCTTGACAAAGACCGCGGGAAGTTAAAACTGGATGCAGAAAAAATAATTCGCGCTTACGATCCTTGTATGTCCTGTGCGACCAACTTTCTTAAAATAGAATGGAGAGAGTCATAATCAACTTCCTTTCCGTAGGGTAAACCAATAATACTGATTTTATGCAACTTTCCTAATTTTTTCAAATACCGCAGTTGGAACGCGAGATCCATATCATGCACGGTATTTCTGGGAGATAAAATTAAGTTATGAAGCTGTTTTTCATCGATAACCGTAATTATATCTATCCCCTGAACCACATCAAGAATCACCACGCGCTCTTCACCGACAAACGGGACATCTTCGTTGGGTTGTACAAAAATAAAATCGATGTCTTTATGTTCTTTTTGTAATAGAGCCGCTGTTTTAAAACTCAGATTATCTTCCGGATGGTCGATATTCCCAAAAACGTATACCTTCATATCTGTATTTTAACAGCATTTGCTGTATCATAAATTCACGTGGACACCAAGGCATTACAACTGGCTTCTCGTTTTTCTCTGGCTCCCAATTCGCTCGGCTACTGTGGGAAAAATACGGCCACTCAACGGTTTATCACCTGTATTCAATCCGGCCATTGTCAGTTTGTTGAAGATGAACTACGTAAATTCATTGTTCTTTACCCGTACTATAAAACGATCGCCAAAATTGCTAAACAACCGCTTTTTTCATATAAAGTAATCGAGAGTTACTGGATAGGTAATGATCTACTCACTCAAGCCAAACCCGAACATTATGATATTCTCCTTGAGGCTTTCAAGACTCAAGGCGTGCCCGAGTGGTTCGTGGCAGAGTTACGACAAAACAGACCGGCTTTTTTTATACCCAATCATCTTTTTCAGGTCTTATATATCGGCGTCGGAAAAGCCAGTGGAGCGGTACCATTTAATATCTCGTCGATTAATAACTGCATGGTCCGTTGGGGAAATGTGGAACAAATAAATTCGTCTCGCCTGACGATCTTACTCAATTCTCTGCGGAAAAACGGTCACCGCTATGAACTTGTCAAAAAAAGAGCACACCTAAAGATTGATAAAAAAATAATTAAAGAAGTGAAGTTGGGCGATTGTGTAGGAGTACACTGGAGGATGATTGTCAAAAAATTAAATAAAGCAGAAGAAAATAAACTGGAGTTCTGGACGAAAAAAATCTGCGCTTCGTTAGGCTAATCTTTCACGACCACTGCCTTCTCATACGTTTTCCTTTTAGAGCCAAAGTAAAATAAAACCATGCCGATTATCAATAGGCTATTTTGAAGATGCAGACTCCAGGACCAGACGTGGGTGACAAACACAGAAGACAATATGTTCGTAATAATTGTCGACGAAACCAGAATAGAGGTAACCGTAATGGCCGACGAGTATTTTAATGCCCGATACCAAGACATGACATACCCTGATAACAACACAATGCTCACTGAAAGCCACATATACTGTGTTGAAGTGAGGGAAAGAACTTTTGACAATCCTGCCGGTGCGATAAAAGCCGCCGCAACAGTCAATATCACGGCGCCAAATCCCATACGGGCGGCTACCACAATATCAGGATGTACAGATGATAGTATTTTCTTAGCCAGAATATTTTCCACCCCCCAAAGAACAGTGGCTAGCAATATATAGAACTCCCCTCTTGAAAATTGAAACTGCTGGAAACCACCTATGACAAGGTTACTTCCGAACAATATTACGATGGCCAGTATCTGTAAAACAGAGAGTTTTTCCTTTAAAAATGGTATTGCGAGTAGAATAACCCAGAATACGAGTGTTTTTTGGATGATGGCCGCATTTATAGCCGGAACTTGGGATAATCCCGTAAAAAAAAGGTAAAAAGGCAGAGAGCCGCCGATGATACCGATAAGAATGAGGTATATCCATTCGCGTTTTTTTAATGATGTTACTTGCTGCCATTTTCCCGTCATGAGAATGGCCGCGATGATAAAAAAACCCACACCGCAGTTTTTAAAAGCAGTGAATACTAAAGGAGGTTTGACTATATCAACTGCAAATTTATTGAAGAAAATCGAAAATCCGGAGATGATTGCCGCTAACAA
>JAUSJK010000065.1 GCA_030647255.1 bacterium | reverse complement strand
GGCAATCTCCCCACGAGACTTCTCTTCTTTTAACAGCTCCAACACGACTTGTTTTTTAAACGCTGGTGTATGCGTTCTGCGTATATTTCCCATATCCAAATATTACCTTAGGGTGTGGTCTGAGATATGGGGACAAGTATAGAGTATCTTCAATATTAATCTCTCCAAGTAAGTTTTCTCTTCCTTGAAAAGAAGGACTACTTAGAGTTGCTCCATGAACATACGAAGAAACTGATACTGGAAATTTTCTAGAGTCAGCTAATAATCCCACCCTTTCTATAGGAATAACTTGAATGACGGGTATTGAAAATTGTCCTGCACTTGATACCATTCCTTTATCGACAATCGTTCTTGCTTGAGCAGTTAGCTCTTGATATTTTATAAGAGTTTCAAGATCAACTACCTTATGTGAAAAAGGAGTATTAAATATTTTTACAACTCTTTTTGGCTTCATATTCTTTGATTGATATACAGTAGATTCTGACCAATCCAAAGGAGTGTCTGAAGTAGATATGCCATAATCACTCAATTTAATAGTAGGAGAAAATTTAGCAATGTTTTCGTGTCTTACTCTCCCTACCCACTCTTTAAGTAGTTGCATGCTCGAATTATACCTTAAGATAGCATAAAATAACTATAGGTCTTGACAACCCTGCGGGTACTCGAACCTATTTGAGGCTAAATGTTGAAGAACAAAAACTTTCAGAACTAATTTTGAAGAAACTCAAAGCTAAAAGTTTAAAGACCATGCGTGAGCGTCCCTATAGGTGAACGTTTTCGAACAAATTCGAACGTATTTCAAAGGTAGCGGCTGACCCCTCCAAAGGCGGGCAGGCGCACCCAGTCGCCACACTATCTGTACGCTCGGTCTGCGGTCTCGCTTATTTTCAGCGCGCGCGACTTTTTTCACTCGCTCTCGCGAGCAAGTTAAAGACTAATCAGTCAATTTCAAAGTTGAGATAATCGTATCAACAGTATTCAGTGCAACTTGCTGATTACCAGTAGTTCCATTGTAAGTTAAATCTTCAGTTGTCCACATCCATTGTTCCCCTCTATCGGGCAAATATTGAAGAATAAGATTAGGGTAGATTTTATCTTTTTGAATATCAATACTCGCTCCTGGAGAAACATCAATACTTCCGTAGTGATAAACCTTCTTGGATAAATCGAGATAACGCACTGTATAGGAATCATGGCCATCATTACCCACTTTAGTTGTTAGCTCAACTTTTTGAACCTGTCCACTTATGAGTAAGTAATCATTATTACTGTCACTACAGCTTGGTTTTATAACAAGCGATGTATTCCCATCATCACTAATAATCTGAAAGTCATTGCAAACAGCACCACCAATTCCTTTACCATTCCTTGTCTGGATAGTTTTAGTCGTCCAGTTTGATGGAATCTTCATCTCAATTTTCCCTGGCTTACTTTCTCCTCCTTGACTCACAATTATATTCTGGGGAAAAGTAACTACTCGCCAATTTGCTGTTGATGCAAGATTTGGTTCAAGCAGTTTAGTGCTTGTATCAACTATAGGGGTGTTGGTTGGTGAAGGTTGTACTAATGATGTAGGAGATTGTATGGGATAGGCTGTATTTCTGACAACGTTGTTTGTATTAGTCTTCTGTTTTCCTAAGTAGTATCCACCAAAACCAAAAACCACAAAACAAGCCAAAACTATTCCACAAATCATCAAATAATTTGTTTTTGGTTTTTCAGGTGTAATAACACGTTGACTAACTGGATTTTGTCCGATTTGCTGGGTATTTTGGTCACTGGCGTTAACTTGGTTTTCCATATGAATCTCTATGAAAGAGTATATCATATTTTGAATTTCAAGCATGATAGACTGAATTCAAGTTCTTAAAAATTTTGCGTTTTCTTCATTCTTTTTTACGGCGGCTCTCGGCGAATTTGAATTATGCCTTTGCAGCGCTGCCCCCAATTCTCTTGCCATTTCCAAAATGGTGACCCCAACCAGATTCCCTTCAGCTCGCTACGCTCGTTCAGGGCAAGCTCACAAGTTCTCGTCTCTATTTGGAAATTAACTCTTCAACAATCTCAGTGCAAGTATTTATACCTAATTCGCCTTTAATCAGTTTATTCTTCTTTGCATGAGACCAGCCTTTGAGCTGCTTTTCTCGTTTTGCAGCTTCATGTTTATTTGGGTAGCGTTCACAATAGGAAAATTCAATATCAAAAAATCTTTTTGTATATAACGATTGACTTGCCTTATGTTTCCTTAACCTCTCTTTAACGTCATCAGTCATTCCTACATAAAAGATTTTTTGATTGCGAAGAAGAATATACACATACCACATCTTTTTTTATTTTACTTAAGTTTAGAGTGTGCTTGCACTGAGCTTGCCGAAGTGTGACCCCGGCGCGTCGCTATTCGAACTAGGAATGAAAGAATTTAATAATTTTATGAAGATTTATACGGATAACGAGTAATATTATTAGCGTTCATAAATTATTGTAATAACTCCTTAACAATTGCTTTTATCAATATTTTCATAGTATCAAAAATTTTGACATCTTTGATTGGACCTGGTATGTCATTGAGTTTGACAGTAAAGATCTATTTTTTTACATTAATTATCCATTTATCCTCAATAGCAACAATTCACTCGAAGATTCAAACTTTCAGATTCAAACCAAACTCTCAAATCATCGCGGTATACAAACACCTTAAACGGTTAACTATCTTTTTTGGCTATTTACTTTTAAAGGATAAAAAATCATCACGATTTTAAGATGTTATGTGGTAGTCTTAAAAATTAAATTTAACGTTTATAGATCCATTATTTGAAACACAAGTCTGCATATATAACAAAAATTGGAAATTTACTATGCCGCTGGATTCTTCGAAGCCGTTGCTATTCTGAGATTTAGATACTTATTTCAGAAATTTAATTATTTCTTCTATGCTTTTCACCAGAATAGCTTCTATTGACTCAATTGACTGAGAATCATAAAACGCTTCATGAATTTCAGGATAAAACAAAATTGATTTTACTCCAGCCCTATTTGCAGCAATAATGTCTGACTCGTGATCACCAATCATTATTGCCTTTGAAGGTGCTACTTTGAGCTCAGCTAGACACAGTTCGACTGGTTCGGGATCGGGTTTCGTTTTTGTCACTCTATCTCTCCCTACAACACTTAAAAAATTTGTATCTATTTTGAGTCTGCGTAAGCTATTAACAATAGTTTCAGTTTTTGTGCTACTTACAATGCCCGCTTTAACTTTTTTTTTGTTTATTTCTGCGAGAAGTTTGCGCATTCCATGATGTAAATCTGCCTTTTCTATTTCGCTTATCGATCCAACTATCACGGAATCAACAAACGATAAAGCCTCGTTGTGGGAAACACCGTAGTCCTTTATGCTCATTAACTCTGCAGCAAGAGTGCGCATAATATCTTGGTAAGTGTTCGGCAAAGGTTTAATGAGACTTGCACTACCTTCAATCTCTCTTAACTTATTGTCGATCACTTTCATCCAGCCAGGTAATGTATTGAGTAAAGTGCCATCAAAATCAAAGAGCACTGCCTCGATTTTCTCATTCATTTAATGTTTTAAGATTTCTAGTTTTACTATTTTTTGTTCTGCTTCTAGAATAATTTCTCCACCAATGGGAAATGTAATAGCTGGGGTGGTATGTCCAAAGTTAGCATTTGCAACGATTGGAATATTTTTAAGCTCTTTTTTGGAATCAACTATTTGTCCTATTATTTTTTTTGTCATGCCTGATTCTTTTTGGAATCGACCTATCACAATCGCCTGAATATTTTTAAAGTCTGGTAAGTGAATAAAAGATTGTAGCAGTCGATCAAAGATTGTCGGCGTGGTTTCAGCATCTTCCTCCATAAATAAAAGGCTATCTTTAAAACCCGGCCAGAACTCCGTTCCTTGTAATGCAGATAAGCATCGAACATGGGCGCCAATTAATCTTCCTTTAGCTTTACCTTCGTTTAATACCCAATAGCCCTCGTTCTGTATAAAAACCCTATTTTCTTGATCTAAGTACCAAGGATCATCGCTCCAGGTCTGAGAGGATTTGATTAGGTATGGTTTATCATACATTAGAGCCTTTTTAAAGTATTCTTCAGAGTATTCAAATCCTTTCTTCATGCTCCAACTGGAAAAATGAGGTCCAGAATAAGTCACGAGTCCTGTTTTTGCAAAGATTGCATGAGACAATACTGTAATGTCTGAAAACCCACACAATATTTTAGGGTTGTTGCGAATTAATTCATAATCTAAATATTTTAGAAGCTGATTAGAATTATAGCCACCAATTGCAGTCAATATTCCATCTACAGAATCATCTCTAAAGGCTTCATGAATATCTTCCAATCTTGATTCTATTGAAGATGAGTTGTAATCATCATTCTCTTCAACATGTTTTCCAAAAGAAACTTCAAAGCCATAACTTTGTAATTTTTTTAAAGCATATGCACGGCCCGCTATCGAAATGGTAGTCAAGCTCCTTGAAGGAGCGATCACTCTCAAGTGTGAGCCCTTCTTTAGTTTTTTTGGAAAAATAATAGAATCACTCATATCTGCTAAGATAACTTATTAGTGTTGGTTTGATTATA
This sequence comes from bacterium, assembly GCA_030647255.1. Lineage (GTDB taxonomy): Bacteria > Patescibacteriota > Microgenomatia > UBA1406 > GWC2-37-13 > JAUSJK01. Next base: position 34,150 of record JAUSJK010000065.1, on the reverse strand, counting down.
GCTTCTTCATTACTCAAGTTTTCCTTATTTCTCAACTCAGCTTCAAATTCAAACATATCTACAATAATCTCATCTGTTACTTCTGGCTGGCTCACTTTAAATTCTCTCATTTCAAAGTCTGCAATTGTTTGTTTCAGCTTATCTGGATCAGTTAGTGTCATAGCTCTGAGATAAGATAGCCCACGAGTATATGATCGCAATAACCTGCCACGGTTACTAGTACCACTAGGTCTTAGACCTTCCCTATAAAGCACAGTGCTAATAAGAATACAATCTTCAATTTTGCGTCTTACACCTGGATATTGGTCTTCAAAACCAAGAATTGGATGACAATCTAATACATGATCTAGATCATATAGCTGTTTTACTGTTGTACTCGCACCAATTGCCAACTCAACCCCTAACTCTTTATTTTGCGTTTCTATAACAATAATATTTCCGATATCTGAAAACCCTTTTCCATTAGGATTTCGAAGTGCAATATTTAAATTTCTCCCTCTGACTTCGGACATGCCAAGTTTGTGTTGATAATACTTTTCAGGCATAGTTCCGATTTCTAGTCTTTCTTGTCCAAACGTCCTTTGAGCAGCTTCAAAAAGATCCAAATCACTGGCATTCACTCTTGCTATTACGTGCTGCTGATCAATACCCAATTTTTCAGTTAATAAATCATGAGCTTCTTGTGTAACTCGTTCGACTGAGCCCGGCTGAGCTATCGTACCAAGACTTGGAAAATATGATCCCCATTTAGGGTAGTAGTCATGATCAAATAGACCTTGAAGATTTTTTGTTCTAATGCAGTTTTGCATAATGTGGTAACCTGGTCTAGGAATTCGATCAGACTCTATGTATGGCTTCAATACACTAATGTGCGAACCAATAAACCTTACTGATGGATCTATACCTGAGCTTATAGCTACTGATTCATGTTGAAGGTAACCTAATTCCGAGTAATACTCAAAAAAATTACCTTTTAGCCCCTCAAGGATCTGCTGCATTTCTTCAGGTTTTGGAGACTCATTACCATAAAGGTTGCTAACTTTATCAACAGATGTTTCATTAATACGTAACAGAAATTGATCTTTCATTATTTCTTCCTCCTTAACTTTGCAATTATGAATATTAGAAATCTATTTTTTGGGAACCACTTCTCAATAAGTCTTCCAAAACTCTTTAGAACAATTTTTGGTGTTTCCATCGGTAGCGGATTACCAAAGTACTGAACATCAAAATCTTCAATATACTTATCTGAGTATTGAACTGCTTTGTTGAGTATTCTAATTAAATCTGATTCCAAATATTGCTTCTCTGTTCCCAATCGGTAACCAGGTATAAATTTGAATACTGTATGTTTAAGCAATCTAGCTTTTAAAATAGGACCTGAAGAAAAATTTGGTACCGCGAAAGCAATGTAGCCATTTTCTTTAGTAACTCTAACCATTTCTGCTAAAGCTCTCGCAGATTCTTCAAAATTGTAATGTTCTACAACTCCAATGTTCCATACAAGGTGAAAACTGTCTTTACGAAATGGCATATCAAATACATCGCCTTTAACATACTTAATATTTTCAACATTAAATTTATTAACTAATTCTTTAGCAAAATCAAGCGCTTTATCGGATATATCAAGTAAGGTTCTATCGAGCTTTTTACCTAGCAAAATCGAGGCTTTACCAGAGCCAGCCCCAGCTTCTAAGACCTTGGGGTTTGAAAATTTATTTAATTTAAACTTGACATAAGCCGCGATTTCTCTGTAATAGTTTTCCCACCAGTAAGAAGAGAAATGATTGATATTGTTATTTTTTATTTCTTCATCAAAAATTTTTGACCAAAACTCATTCTCTTCATGCACTACTTTTTTAAGATGTGCTCTCATAAATATTTAGTAATATACTTTTTCTTCTTTGAGCACAGGGTAGATGGCAGTGTCAATAATAGATTCTAAATTGAGTGTCCAAGCTAAAAGTCGCTCAATACCTAGGCCGAAACCAGAAGTTGACTGATAATCTTTTCGTTCTCTCATCGATAAGTACCAATCGTAAGAGTTAACGTCTTTTATTCCCTGACGTTTCATTGATTCAAGCATTTCTTCTTTGCTATTTTGTCTTTGTCCTAATCCTAAAACCTCACCACCAAAAGAGCCTTTGATTGAAGGAAATATCAAATCAGCGTTAAGAACTTGATTTGAGTTTTGAGCAGGCTTCTGATAAAAAGGAACTGCATCCCTGTCGTAATGAGTCAACCAAAAAGGTATTTTCCCACTGTTGACATATTTACTCAATTCCATTTCACCTCTAGTTGTAATCACTCGACCATAACTATGAGATTCAATTAGAGACCCAAGCCCTTTACTCTTGAGGATCTTTACACCTTGATCAAATGTTAATTTAATAAAATCCTTATTGATAATTGATTCAATTGAATCAAAATTAGAATTTTCAAACTTATATTTATTTTTGTCAAAAGCGATTAAAACATCAGCTAATACTGATTTAACCAAAGATTCTGCAGTGCTAATTGCCCCATATAAATCACCTCTAAGTTCAGCTTCACAATGATAAAATTGATTTAGGTGACGATAATCTGAGTCCTCGCCTCTGAAAGAAGGCAAATAACAATAGACCATTTTATAGGCTCTCTGAACTAAAGGTTCCATTCCAAACTGCGCACTATCAACCAAGAATACATGTTGGTCACCTAAATTAAAAGGAATTGGCTCAGAATAAGAGCCTTTACCCATAGGTGAAGAAACGCTTTTAGCTATCATGTACAAGTCGACTTTTGGAGCACCTAAGTTTTGAAAGTAGGCATCGCAAGCACAACTGGCTGTATTTCTTAGTGATATTAAATTCTTATAATAATCCTGTTCAATCAGATTATTAATATGGTTTTGTGCTTTAAAGTGTTTATTTTGCATACTGCATTTTCTATAAATTATAAAATTCTACTGCATTATTAAAAAAAATGTCTTCAAAAGCCCTATCGGTAAGACCAATTTTGTATCCAGCCTCAATAATACGTTCATGCATTTGCCAATCCAACGTTTCCCACTGATTTCTTTCAGAAACGTTCCACCCAAAGTCTATATCATACACCAATTTATCTGCAGGGACCATGGCTAACAAAGCTTCTAAGTAATTATCAGGTTTGTATGCAAGACGATCTGGTTCTGACATAAGCAATATGTCAGGAGCTATACCGATAACTATGTTTTCTGCCCTAGAGGCCAATTGAATTGCTTTATCAGACAGCCGAGCCCCATGGGTAATTAAAGTACGAACACCTGTTTCTTGCGACCATTCAACCCACTTAACAGGATCATTCAATCTATAGGCTTCATGTACGTCATGTGTAATTTTACCCCTATACATGTCTGTGTGGACAACTAACGGTTTGTCTTCAGCCTTAAGTATATCAATAGTATAGTCAGGGACATCTTCTGGACCAGTGAAAGTCGATATCCCATGAATTTTGAGTGCTACTGTAGGATACTCTCGTAGAGTTTCCTTTAATCCTGGGGCTGTATCCAATTTGGGGTGATGAATTGGCATTACAAAAATTGAGGGTACAGAATTTAACTTTTGTATTCGGCGGAAAAGTAATTCATTTACATCCTTATATGGATTTTCAATCGCTTCTTTAGTTCGGAGAACTTGGCCGTTAGGGTTTGACCATTGACTGAAATAAGTCATTTTTCCCATTTCATCTCTTCTCCATAAGCAAGGGTAGTAAATTCCTTCAGCTGTAATTATTTCTGGAGTTGGACCTGGAGAGACAATTGTCCCAACTACACCAATCCTCCTAGCTTCTGGTAAATAATCTTCCATTCTACTTTCTGGTCCTAAAAAGGAGTTGCCAAAGTGTCCATGTGCGTCAATTTTCCTAGAAAATTCTTTCATATTAACCTCTAGAGTCAAAACTTATTGGTAAGTTATCAAAGGCTCTATAACCAATTGAGTGTCTCCAATTAGGCTGAGCCAATTTTTTTGGATTATTAATTCTTTGCGAAAAGGCCATAAGTGCTTCGGAAATAGTTGCTCTGGCCAAAGCAGAACCTAAGCAATAATGCGTTCCGTGACCGAAGGTTAGGTGTTTGTTTGGAGAGCGAGTAATATTAAAATCATGAGGGTTGCTAAATTGTGACGGATCTCGATTAGCTCCTCCAAATAAAAACAAAATTCTTTGTTCAGCGCCAATAGGAACTCCTCCAAGAATATTAGCTTCGGTGGTTCTTCGACCAGCATAACTAAATGCAGGATCATATCTTAATACTTCTTCAACAGCAGAATTTGCGAGTTCAGGTGATCTTTGTAGTAATGCGTATTGTTCGGGATTATCAATTAGAGCATTTATGCCATTTGCCAAAGATAAAGATGACGGCTCGTGACCGTCTATCAAAATATTTGCTACTGTTGCAAGTAGTTCTTGATCGCCAACATCATTATCTTGTTGGTTTTGTACCAAGTTGGATACCAAGTCTTCTGTTGGGTTTATACGCTTTTTATCAAAAAGATCGTACAAATATTTTTGGAGTTCCTTATATGAACTCATTGCCTGTCTGCCTCTTTCAACTTCTGGAGTTCCGGTTCCCATAAAACCAATAATGTTATTAGTCCAAGAAACTATTTGCAAATAATCGTTCTTTGAGACTCCCAATACTTCTGCTATGATACCCACGGAAAGAGGAGTTGTGATGTCAGGTACAATGTCAACAACATCTTTTTGAAGCATTTTCTCAACTTGGGCATTGCTTTGAAATCGAATACTATCTTGCATAGATGTGACAAATCTTGGAGTAAATGATGCCCGTACCAAATTTTTAACTTTATCGTGATACGGAGGATCTGAAAAAAGCATCCACTGGTGAAAAAATTCGTTAAGTGGGCGCAACTCTTTTTTAGCTTCTCCAGGTAGCATACCAAAGTACGTATCATTTCTAGATGCAGCGAATGTAGGATTTATTAGAGAAGATTTTACAAGATCGTAACTTGTTACCAACCAAGCCTTTAATTCTTTTGAATAAAAAACGGGATTATTTTGTCTTAAATCATCGTAGTATTTATAAGGACTTTCGAAAAATAATGAGGAAGGGTATGTATAATCGTTGACTGATTTTCTCTCATTGGTAATCATATTTCTTAAGTTTACAGTTTGTGTTTACTTCGTGATAGATTATATCATACGCATAATTATTTACTAATCTGTCTTGGATCCGACAGTTCCGATGAGATTCTTCACACCTGTATATGAAAGGAACATATGATGGCTTGCATATGTGAGACACCGTTCGCCAGGCGGTTGGTAAGAATAGGAATGTAGACTGATAAAGATTGCTAAAGTGGTTTAAGATGGGGCATATGAAAAAATATAAGTGCCCTGCCTACTTAACTACCGATAAAGTCATTCGCTACGGATATCGAAAGAAAGTATTGAGAATGTTTTGTAAAGCGTGTACTACACATTTTTCAATGAATACTACCCTTAATAAGAAGCAATTACTGAGAGATCACCTTAATGGAATGTCCTTTCAAGTCTTGGGTGCGACCTACGGTATTAGTAAAACTCAAGCCTGGGAAGTATGTCATGAAGAGTTAGAAAAAGTACCGGCAAATAACGAGTTTACTCACAAGTACTGCGCTCGTTTTTCACACATATTTTTGTTTGATGGAAAATACATTCATGTAAAAGGATATGCAGGTAAAATTCCCCTGCTCTGGGGAATTGATTACTTTACACATGATATTCCCGTATTTACTCTTGCACCGAGTGAAAACTATCAATCCTGGGCAAGATATTTTAGTTTCTTCAGAATCATTTCTCACCACCCTCAACTTTTAGTCTGCGATGATAACGTCAACATTAAAATGGCAGCTCGCAATGCCTTTCCAACGGTTAAAATACAAACATGTACGAATCATTTTAAAGAGAATGTCAGACGCGAATTGAAAGTCCGGACTGATAAAACATATCTTCATTTTTCTTCCGAAGTTGACAGTATCCTTTCTCACAAATTGTCAGATGAAGTATTTAACAAATGGATGGGAATACTCTTTGAAGATTATGCTCATGATCCAGTTACACTATCAATACTTGCCAACATCGAAAAATACAAGAAAGAACTTCTCGCATACCGTGGTATTAAAGGAGCTCCCACTACAACCAATCTCATTGAATGTTTTAATTCTCATTTGCAAGATAGACTGGCCTCATTAAAAGGGTTTGAAAGTTTTAAACACGCTACCCTCTGGCTGAATGCCTACATTCTTAAAAGAAGATTCACAAGACTCTCAGGATGTGAAGGAAAATTTAGACATTTAAATGGTGAAAGACCGATCGATAAAACAAAAAATGAGAAGCTTGTCCTACCAACCCTTTTCTAAAACCTACCAACCGTTTTGTGAACGGTACCAGTTCAGTGCGACCCCGACGAATATCTATTCGAACTAGCAATTAAGGAATTTGGGAAATTATTCAAGTCGTTTACTTAATAGGTAAATTTATACTTTGAGAAATTCATTAATCGCATAAAAGTATTATATTAAAAGTTCGAATGGCTTTAGGGTATGAGGCTAGTTATCAAAAGTCTTATTAGTTATATAGAATCGCTTGATTAGCTTGTTATATCAATCCATACGCCACTTCCCACAGGGTAGTATGGCTTCGGGTGACCCCAACCAGATTCGAACTGGTGTAGACAGGCTGAAAACCTGCCGTCCCCGCCTGCAACGCCTGTGCTCTCTACGGGATTCGAACCCGTGATTCTCTGGCTGAAAACCAGATGTCCTAGGCCGCTAGACGAAGAGAGCTACATGCACTGGCGGGCAGGCTAGGCCGTCATTGTTTCTAACGCAATTAATATTTAAAAGTTAAAAGTTAAAAATTAAAAGTGAAATGTTATAAATTTCAATGTACTTTTTTTGGTTTCTCTATTGTATCAAAATAGTACTAAAAAGTGTAGTAAATTGTAATATGATATAATGGCCTCATTATTCATTTATTCTTAAAATATATGGGTAGTAATGCCGAATTAAGAACTGTTAATTCGATTTTTTTAACTACGGACAAGGGTTTCATGTTACCAGATAGGAATCCAGCACGAAGTGAGTATGAGAAATCTTTAATCGCAGAACTATACCCTGAAACTCTTTACGCATATGCCGCTCTTTCACAAGCAATAGGAGTAAAATTTAATCCAAGGGTTCGAACTCATGCAGATCAAATGGCGTTTAAAGTGGGAGATAGAAGAGATGATATAGTTGATTTAATTGATATAAATCGCTCTCAAGAACTTAATCCATATGTCACTTTTCATGGATTACCAGATAGTACTGTAAGCTTTGACCTTATTTATCATTCTATTCAGAGAGAAGGAAGTACTACGCCCGCTTTTGAACGCACTGTCGATGGTCAAGAAGTAAAAAGAGCACGAGTACAATCTTCTGGTAAACAATTTGAGGATGCGAAGAAAATACGGGAAGCTTTAGACAAGTATGTGTACCTATTGCATGTAGAAGATCGAACTAGCGTAGCAGGCCCTACAGAAGGAGAGCCGTTTGTAGTTTTAGGTAGAAAAGATCAACAAGCACTTTTGCCTAATATGTCATGGAAGGATTATACACGAGGAGATATCATGGCGGTTCAATTTACACCAATTTCTCAAATGTATGGAAGACAATCTAAGGATATCCACGGAGCATTAGGCTATATTGTCCGACCATATTGAGGAAGAATAACCCATGAATAATACGATATAATAGGGCTTATACAACAATGAAAAAAGGGCTTTTGGCAGTATTGGCTTTGGCTTCGGTTGGTCTTATTGATTCTATCTACTTGACGTACGAACATTACAGCCGGATTATTCTCCCCTGCTCAACGAGTATTTTCTTTTCAGATTGTGGGAAAGTGTTACAGAGTAGTTACTCCACAGTATTTGGCATACCTCTAGCTCTCTTCGGAATTTTTTATTACTGCTTCCTACTCATCAGTTCTCTTTTTATTCTTGCGACGAATAATCGAAAGGGAATATATACACTCATCATTCTAACAACCATAGGATTTGTAACCTCATTGTATTTAGTATTTTTGCAGATTTTCATCATTAAGGCTATCTGTCTCTACTGTATGGTCTCAGCTTTGATAAGCACGTCTCTTTTTATCATCGTCCAGATCGTTTTTTCCAGAGAAAGAAAAATGCTCGCCTTACTCAAAATGGCCCTGATATATCGGTACGTTATCAAAAAAATACTTTTCAAAATTGATCCCGAAACTGTGCACAATCACACTGTCGCATTGGGTGAAATGATGGGAAAAAATAATGTAGTTAAAAACCTATTATCAAAGGTGTGCACTGAAAAAAATGAATCATTAGAACAAACGATTAAAGGTATTATATTCACGAATCCCGTTGGCTTGGCCGCGGGATTTGATTATGAAGGAAGACTGACTCAGATACTTCCTTCAGTCGGATTTGGTTTTCAAAGTATAGGAACGATTACAAATATGCCTTACAAAGGTAATCCGTCGCCTATGCTTGGCAGACTGCCTAAATCACAGTCTCTCATGGTCAATAAGGGGTTTAAAAATCTCGGAGCGGCAACAATGGTCAGCAGTCTCTCAAATCTCGATTTTAAGATACCTGTAGGAATAAGTATCGGGAGAACAAATACTGTCGCATTAAAAACTCAAAAGCAAAGTATTGAAGATATAATCCAGGCCTTTACCGCATTTGAAAAATCAAAAGTTGCCCACTCATATTATGAACTGAATATCAGTTGTCCCAATCTCTATGGTGATATTACTTTTTATCCTCCTAAAAATGTAAGCGAATTATTAACTGAGATAGACAAGCTTCACCTTAAGAAACCCGTCTTTATCAAAATGCCCATTGAAAAATCTGATAGAGAAACACTGGGCATGTTAAAAGTAATAGCCGATCATTCACCTGCGGGTGTTATTTTCGGCAACCTGCAGAAAGATAGGAAAAATCCCTTCTTAGACCAAAAAGAGGTGCGACAGTTTCGTGTGGGCTATTTCAGCGGTAAACCGACATTTACGAGATCTAACGAATTGATTAAACTCGCGTATAGACATTATAAAAAACGTTTCACTATCATCGGCTGTGGTGGTATATTCAGCGGTAAGGACGCGTATACAAAAATAACCTTGGGAGCATCGTTGGTACAGCTTATCACGGGTATGATCTTTCAAGGCCCCCAACTCATCGCCCAGATCAACATAGGATTAATCGATCTTTTGAAAAAAGACGGCTTCACCCATATCTCTCAAGCAATTGGTATTAGAAATAAAAGTTGAGCTGGTAGTTTTACAAATTTGGGAAGGGTCAGAGGACCTTAATTATTTTATAAATTGCTATTTCCTGAGGAAGTGAGATGGATATCTCATCACCAATTTTCTTATGCATTAATCCTTTTCCCAATGGTGACAAATAGGAAAGATTGCCTTTTGAGATATCTGATTCGTAGCTGCCGACTATAGTGAACTCCTGCACTCCGTATTTACTTTCGACGGTTACTTTGGACCCGATCTCTACTTTGTCAGAAGATCTTTTTTCGACTATCTTAGCTCTTTTAAGAACCTGTTCCAGTCGTCGGATTCGACCATCGATAGAAGAAAGTTTCCACTTAGCCGCTCGATAGGCAGAGTTTTCGCTCAAGTCCCCCATCTCCCGATATTTCTTGAGATTGGCAACAGCCTCGACCCTCACAGTCTGAAGATCATCGTATTCTTTTTTCGCGGTAGTATACCCTTCTTGAGTAAAAAGAATCGGGACGGGTTTCATGAAGACATTATATAGTATTCTTCCATCGTCATTCTGGGGAACGAAGTGACTCCAGAATCCGTATTTATTAATTCATTGGCAACGATCCTGGATGCGTCTCATTTCATTCGACTTACCAGGATGACGTTATTTCTATACTTTCTTTTTGACTAGTTTTGCGACGTAGACTATCTCTCTCATTTCTCCATCTGTTCCCATGATCTGGTTTGTGTTGGCAATGGCTCGATATTTCTCAAGATATGAGGACATAGCGTCTTCCACATCTGCCATCTCTTCTTTCATTGATTTTAATTTATCGGCGACAAGAGCAACCGCAGGTTGTTTCAGTATTCGTTGTTTGATACCACTTTTTATTCTTGTCGCTTCTTTCACTTTCTTCTGCTGTTCCGCATACTCAGCGTCATTATTGAACGCGTCGTTGAACATATCTCTTTGCACTTTCATGTCTCCCTTAAGTTTTTCCAGGTCGGCAATATAGCCGTTGATTATGTTTTCTATTTCGAGGACAGACAGACCGACACTATTTGTTGCGGCATCGGTAGACAAGGCAGATTCATCTGTAACTATTTCCGCATCTTCAATCGGAGTAACTTTGGCCAAATCATCTGATGTTTTCATAAGAGATTACAATATAGATGAAATCTCCTACACAAATCAAGTAGTATTTAGTAGATCAATACATTATTTCAAAACAAGAGTTATTTCTCCTTTATATTCTCTTTCCTCTAATTCCTTTATTTTTTCCCGTGTTATCTCTTCAAACTTCTTCGTCAATTCGCGGGCGACGACCACCTGACCTTCAATATAGTGTTCTTGTAGCAATTTTAAGGATTCGTTTATTCTCATAGGCGAATCAAAGGCTACAAATATAGAATCAGGAAATAATTTTTTGACTTCCTTTATTTTTCCTATCAGTTTTATCAACTCGGATTCCTTTTTGGGCAAAAATCCCAGAAACATATATTGTTTAGGATTGAATCCCGAGTAGACGACAGCGGTTGTCACAGCCGAAGGTCCGGGTATAACGGTAAAAGGAATATTTCTTTTGACACAAGTGGAAATGAGTAAAAACCCAGGATCAGATATCAGAGGCATACCCGCTTCGGAAGATAGAGCAATATTTCTTCCGTCCTCCAGCCACTCAAGTATTTCAGGTAGTTTTTCGAATTCTTTTTCTTTATAATATGAGATAATCTTTTGGTTCGGGTTGATAGAGTAATTAAATTTTTCCTTTATTTTTTCGATGAGAAACGATGTCGAACGTGTATCCTCGGCCAATATGATCTCGGCTTGAGAAAGAGTTTTGGCCTGACGGATAGACATGTCGTCGAGATTGCCGATAGGAGTACCGACGATATAGAGCATGTATGATAGTATATAGCAGTAAGTAGCGAGTAGCAAGAAATATGAGAGGGTGTCTAAGTCCTCTAATTGATCAAATAACCCAAGAATATCAAGAGAATCAGAGGAACGAGATGAAGAATATCAGATACTCTGATATTCTCTTTTACGTCAATTAAGTACATTAGAATAATTAGAAATTCTGTAACAATTATGCACTTTGATCTTAAAGTAATTCTTCCTGCTATTGGGTATCTAGGCATCGCGGCCATTGTATTTGCAGAATCGGGACTTCTTATAGGTTTTTTCCTTCCTGGCGATAGTCTTCTTTTTACCGCTGGGTTTCTCGCCTCTCAAGGGGTATTCGATATTAAAATCCTAGCTATAGTATGTTTTGTATGTGCAGTCGTGGGTGATAGTGTAGGCTATGCTTTTGGGAACAAACTAGGTCGAAAGCTTTTTCAAAAGAAAGATTCACTTCTTTTTCACCAGGATAATTTAAAAAGGGCTGAAGAGTTCTATGAGAGACACGGGAAAAAAACAATTATTCTTGCCCGTTTCATGCCAGTCGTGAGAACTTTTGCACCCATAGTGGCCGGTATCGGTACTATGCATTATTCAACCTTTCTTACGTATAACATTATCGGAGGATTCTTGTGGGCAGTAGGAGTGACTGTTGCCGGCTACTTCCTAGGTCAGGCCATACCAAATGTCGACCGTTACTTATTGCCTATCATTATCCTTATTATCATTGGATCTATTGCACCAACAGCCTACCATATACTCAAAGATCCTGGCCATAGAAAGCAGATTATGAATATGATAAGAAAGATGATTAAGAAATAACAATTTTGATTGTCATCCTGGTAAGTCGAATGGAATGAGACGCATCCAGGATCGTTGTTAATCTTCTTATCGTAACTCATAACTCGCAACTCGTAATATTTTAAAATCATATTCACAACGATTCTGGAGTCACTCCCACAATCATCGTTCCCCAGAATGACGGTATTTTCCCTCCTCATATTGCTACCTCAAAGTGATAAAATGTATACTCCTATGTTTAATTTGAAGTCTAGCTTTGTACCGACAGGTGATCAGCCGCAGGCAATTGAGAGTTTATCCAAAGGTATAAAAGGCGGTCTTAAAAACCAGGTACTTCTCGGCGTAACTGGATCTGGCAAAACATTTACGATGGCAAACATCATCCAGAATCTTAACATGCCCGCCCTTATTATCTCCCACAACAAAACTCTTGCGGGACAACTTTACCAGGAGATGCGAGATTTTTTTCCTGATGACGGTGTCTCTTACTTTGTCTCATACTATGACTACTACCAGCCGGAAGCCTATATCCCAACGACAGATACGTACATTGAAAAAGAAGCCCAGATAAATGAACTTATCGATAAGTTGCGCCTCAAATCAACTACAAATATTTTGACGAGAAAAAATACTGTCGTTGTGGCGTCTGTTTCCTGTATCTACAACATCGGCTCTCCTATCGAATACGGCAAATTTATCCTCGAACTTTCTGTCGGTCAGCGCGCTGACTGGAGCCAAGTGGCAGTCCGATTGGCCGAACTTCAATATGATAGATCCGAATTTGAATTTAAAAGAGGCACATTCAGAATTCGGGGAAATAGAATCGATATCTACCCGGCCTACGAAGATTATGGGTATCGCATCACTGAAGAAGGCGGTGTGATCAAAACTATCATCAGATTCGAATCTCTCACAGGTAAGGAACTGTCCGACTCTCAACCGCTTACTCATATTATCGTCTACCCTGCCAAACACTATATGACAGACCCTAATGTCTTTAAGACCGTAGAAGAACAGATTCGATCGGACGTAGCCAAAGAATCGTCCGATCTTAAAGACCAGGGAAAATTGATTGAGGCACAAAGACTTGTCAAAAAAGTGAACTATGATTTAGAAATACTCAAAGAAGTAGGGTATGTCAACGGCATCGAAAATTACTCCCGCTATTTTGACGGAAGAAAACCAGGTGAAGCGCCGCATACGCTTCTTGATTATTTCCGTCATGCGTACGGCGATAAGTATCTTGTATTCATTGACGAGTCTCATATGACAGTGCCGCAACTGAGGGGTATGTATAACGGTGATTTTGCCAGAAAAAAGACGCTGATCAATTTTGGTTTCCGGCTGAAGTCTGCCTATGACAACAGACCCATGAGATTTGACGAATTTTATCGCATTCCGCCGCATATTATCTATGTGTCGGCTACTCCTGACTCTTGGGAAATGGATACGGCTAAAGAAGAGGTAAAGCTCAAGCATTTTTCTTCACATTCAGGAGTCGTCGAACAGCTCATCCGTCCGACAGGTATCATCGATCCCCAAATCACTATCCGTTCATCCACTAATGAAATACCTGATTTACTACTTGAGATAGAAAAAAGAGTGGCTAAAAAGGAAAAAGTGCTTGTCACAACACTGACAAAAAAAACAGCAGAAGATCTTACCGAGTATCTGAAAGACAAGAAGATTCGTGCCGCTTATCTTCATTCAGATATTCATACGCTTGAACGATCCGATGTCCTCGATAACTTGCGCAAAAATGAGTTCGACGTCCTTATCGGAATCAACTTACTTCGTGAAGGACTCGATCTTCCTGAGGTGACTCTCGTCGCTATTCTCGATGCGGATAAAGAAGGATTTCTGCGATCACGAACATCTCTTATCCAAACCATGGGAAGAGCCGCTCGGAATATAGACGGTGAAGTCATTATTTATGCCGATGTGGAGACTAAATCCATCAAAGCCGCCGTATCGGAGATAGACAGACGACGTGAGTACCAAAAAAAATATAACCAGGAGCATACTATTACACCTAAAACTATTTATAAACCCATACGAAAAAAAATAATCGAAACAGAAGAAGCATATCTGGTCTATGATAGACCAACTACTGAGTACACGGAAAAATACCTTTCAGAAATCAAAACGGAGTCTCTCACGCCTTACGACAAGAAAAAAATTACCAAAAGACTCGAAAAAGAAATGAAGACTCAAGCGGAGAACCTAAACTTTGAACTAGCTATAAGAATACGAGACAAAGTGAAAGAGTTGAATAGTAGTAATTGAGAATATCAAATTATCAGATAGTCTTCATCCGGTATTCTGATTTTCTTGGTATACTGGAGGCAGTAGGTCAATTTACTTTACTTCCCTCCCATATTCTTCTTCAATTCCTCCAGCGATTCTTTCGCCATATCTTTCCCCCCCAGACCAAACGCAAGACCTCCAGCAATCGTTAACATAGCCACAATTCCAGTGAATAATATCCGTATCAGGTCTTGGGCCACACCTAACTGGTTCATGATGATAAGTACGGTAAAAAATGTCATCGTCCACTTGGCAAAAGTCGCCAGTGTGTTAGCTGTTGTCGATCCGATTGTTTTTATACTGTGTCTCACGACATCGGCTACAAGATTAGACAATATGAGTCCTACAAATCCTATGATTACAGCAACAATCACATTTGGCAGATAAAGAAGAAGTTGATTTAAAACTGTGGTTGCTCGAGAAAGTCCCCATGCTTCCAATGTCGGAATCAGAAATAGTAAGATGATAGTCCAGCGGAGGACTTCTGCAAGCACTTCTTCCCATACTTTGACTTCCTTGGTGGTGATAAGATGAGTTTTTTCAAGTGAGGTCGAGAATCTAAAGAAAGTAAAAAGAGACAGTAATAAGCGCTTCAATAAAGTAGAAACAACTATTCCGATCGCCAGAATAAAGACTCCTCCAAAAAAGTTAGGAAGATAGTCGAACAACTTTCTGAAAAAATTGGCAAGTATTTCGTTGACAACAATGAACATAAATGAATATACAATTTCTAATATATCTTCTTCGTCATCCTGGCTTGTCCAGGATCGTTGTTAATTTATTTAACTACGATTCTGGAGTCGTCATAGTGAACTTGTCGAACTATTCCTCCCCAGAATGACAGCGATAAAATTTAAAAATTCACTGGTATTCCCTCATACCATTTTATCTCAACTACAGACAAATCTGTTTTCAAAACTATACCAACCACATCTACGGAAAGCTTACAGCGTTTATAATCGTTTTTCAAGAGAAAGTATTGGATCGATCGCTTTAGATGTGAGAGTTTTGCCGTAGTAATTGACTCATACGGCTTTCCTTTGAGTGTGCCTATACGAGTTTTTACTTCAACAAAATGAAGGGTATTTTCCTTCATGGCGATAATATCCAGCTCCGCCCAATTGGAGTGAAAATTTCGCTTAACAATAGAGAAGTTTCGTTTCTGTAAATAGTCGACAGCTATATCTTCGCCCACAATCCCTACCTGACGATTATGAAGAGACATGAATTAATTATATTAAAGTATTTCGTATTTTGTATTCGGTATTTAGTATAAAAAGTTAGAAAGCATTTTGTCATTCTGGGAACGACTCCCGCCGGGCAGGGCTTTCTGGGCGGCGCCAGAATCGTAGTTACTACATTGACAACGATCCTGGATGCGTCCTGATTAAAACCGAAGGATTTACCTGCCTGCCGGCAGGCAGGCCAGGATGACGCAATAAGAAAGAAATGTGTTCTAGGTTCTACGTTTGACGTTTATGCTTTTTGTTCCTTTACTACTTTTTTTACGGAGGATTTTGAGTTCTTTACTGCAGTGGCTTTTTTTTGAGAGTAGAGCTTGTTTCTTAGCTGTTGGCCGGAAAGATCACGGATGAAGTACAGTTTTGATTTTGTATAGCTTGACGCTTTATCTATCGTGATATTGGCAATAAAAGACGACTGCAAAGGCATGACTCTTTCGACCCCAATTCCATCATTAGACATTTTGCGCACGGTGATCATGCGATTAGCGTCGTCCATACCTTTTATTTTGATAAGTACGCCTTTAAAAAGCTGTACGCGCTCCTTTTCTCCTTCTTTTATTTTATAGTGTACTGTGATCATGTCACCGACGGATAATTGTATTTCTTTGTAGCTAACTCTGTTTGCCATAGAGGATTATTGTACCATTTTCTTCATTTTTTTACAAGCTTCAATGAAACCCATAAATATGGGGTGAGGAGAGAGAGGGTTACTCTTGTACTCCGGATGTCCTTGAGTTCCGAGGTAAAAAGGATGATCTTTTTCAGGTAGTTCCACTATTTCACATAAATGTTCGACTACCGAACGGGCAGATATGATGAGACCTTCCTTTTCAAACTCTTTGACGTACTTATCATTAAACTCATATCTGTGTCGATGCCGTTCGCTTGTGAGTCCCTTTTCCTTATTTATAAACCCGTTATATGTATCATATATTTCGTATGCCTGTGTCCCCTTTTGTACCACTGCTTCCCACCCTCCTAACCTCATCGTACCTCCGTAGGCTCTTCTTTTCATCAGTTCTTTTTGGGAAGGAATAAGATGGATAACCGGATGAGGTGTATTTGGGTCATTCTCTGACGTATTGGCATCTTTCCATCCGAGTATGTCTCGGGCGAAAGCCACCACAGATAGTTGCATTCCATAACAAAGACCGAGATACGGTATTTTTTTTCTTCTGGCATAGCTTGCAGATCTGATCATGCCTTCAGCTCCTCTTTCTCCCCAGCCTATAGGAACAATGATGCCGTCTGGCGTACCAATGAGTTCAGTACCTTTTTTTTCAATTTTTTGCGCATCGACCCAGCGGGTTTGTATGTGTACTCCAATCTGCCAAGCTGCATGGTCAAGTGCATCAAAAAGAGCTGCGTATGAGTCTCGCATCTGATAATCCCCTGTACCAAAATATTTCCCTACGATGACAATCTCTAACGTCGTATCTTTTTTTTTATTAATTCTTTCAACAAGTTTCTTCCATTCTGACATATCCGCCCTTTTTACTTTCAATCCCAGTTTCTGCATTATTTTTGTCTCTATTTGTTGTTCCTGAAGCACGAGAGGTACTTCGTAGACGCTTTTGACATCAGGTGTCGATATGATATTTTCGGGGTGCATATTGCAAAAAAGAGCAAACCTGTCGCGTCTTCTTTGATCTAGATATTTTTCAGATCTCGCCACAATAAAATCCGGCTGAATTCCCATTGAGTTCAACGTTCGGACAGACAGTTGAGTCGGTTTTGTTTTGGGCTCTCCCAAGTGTCCTGGTGTCGGCACATAGCTTACGTGCACATGTATCACATCTCCCGGATGCTTCAACGTCAATATCCGAGCCGCTTCATAATAAAATACGTTCCAATACTCTCCAGCTGTGCCCCCCAACTCTATCAGAACTACATCTGCCTCTTTTTTCTTTCCTACCCTCTCTATCCTTTTATGTATTTCTTCACATATATGCACCGCTTCAACATCTTCTCCGTTAAACTCAAATCGTCGTTCTTTATCGATGATGGTTTTATAAATCTGTCCCATCGTACAGAAATTATCTTTACCCATCGGTTCCTGCAGAAATTTCTCGTATGTTCCTATATCCATATCTGCCTCAGTTCCATCTTCACAAAGAAATGGGTCTCCATGTTCAATCGGATTGATTGTACCTGCGTCTATGTTGAGGTATCCTTCAAACTTAATTGGGGCAATTTTGTATCCGGCAGTTTTGAGAAGAAGCCCGATAGAAGCAGACGTGATCCCTTTCCCTATACCTGAGATTACTCCACCGGAAATGAAAATATACTTCATAAAAATTTAGAATTTTATAATTAGATTCTTGACAGTTCTCACTCATCGTTCGAACCGTAATTACGGTTCGAGGAACCTTTTTGGTGACGAGAACTATCTATATCTTTGTCTTATTTCTTTTTCCCTTTTTTAGATTTTACTACTTTCTTCTTCACTTCCTTCTTCGGTATTTCTATCTTTTTCGGCTTCTTTTCGATTATTTTACCAATATCTTTCATCACCCACACCGAGTAGGTACATTTGGGATAATTCTCACAACCGTAAAATCTTTTTTTAGATCTTGTATATCTTACAGCAATTTTACCACTACATACAGGACAAAATTTATCTTTTAATATGGTAAGAAAAGGCTTTATATATTTACACGCAGGATAATTACTGCACGCATAGAATTTACCATATTTAGAAAATCGAACAGTCAGTTTACCGTTACATTTGGGACATGTTTCATTGATATCATCTTCTATATTGATGACTTCCTTATCCTTTTTTTGCTCTTCGAGTACTTTTTCGAATGGTGTATAAAAATCGGCAAGAACCTGAACCATCTCTTTTTCTTGAGCGGCGATCTGGTCGAGGGACTCTTCCATACCGGCGGTAAAATCAAGACTAAACAGATCAGGGAAAGCTTTAGAAAGATAATCGGAGATCGCTTTTCCAAGATGTGTCGGAATAAAGTTTCTCCATTCCCGCTCTACATAATACTTAGTTTCGATAAGACTTAGGATCGGTGCATATGTCGAAGGCCGGCCAATGCCTTTTTCTTCCATTATTTTGATAAGCGAGGCATCGTTGTATCTTGGCGGAGGCTTCGTTGCCAGTTCGTTTGGTGTAAGGGTTGATAGCTGTAAAGGCGTGCCAGTCTCCACGTGGGGGGTAACAGAGTTTTTTACTGCAAAATCGGGATTCAAAATTTTCAAGAATCCGTCGAAGACAACTTTTTGATACTCGGACTCAAACACATATCCTTTGGTTCCTTGGATATATATTTTCATAATTTGGATGTCGGCTTCTTTCATCTGGGTGGCAACTGCTCTGTCAAACACCATTTTATACAGTTTTTTATGATTTTGAGTCAATTTTTCGTTATCAAATATTTTATCGACCGTATTATCCAGTTTAGTTGGGCGGATCGCCTCATGCGCTTCTTGAGCCATTTTTGACTTAGTCCTGTATCCGCGGGGTTTTTCAAGTGCATATTCTTTTCCGTATGTTGCTTCTATATAATCTTTGGCTCGGAACACAAACTGGGTCGAAAGATTAAAAGAATCAGTTCTATGATAAGTGATCAGTCCTCTTTCGTATAAATCCTGTGCCAATCTCATCGTCTGCTTGGAGGAAAAATTATGTCGAATAAATCCATCCTGTTGTAAAAGTGAGGTTGTATAAGGTGGAGGTGGGTAGCGCTTTATCTCAGTTTCCTTTACATCACTTATCGTAAACGTGTCGTCTGTTATATCTTGGACAAGAGCTTCTACGTCGGGTGGTTTAATAGACGTATTGGTGTAAGTATATGTTCCGGCAAAAAGATCAAGCGTATATGTTTGCTGATAGACAAGGTCATTTTTTCGGATAAGTTTGGCCGTAAATTCCTGACCATTTTTAAAAATTCCTTGAATCTGAAAATAGACTTCTTTTGTAAATTTTTCTATTTCTTTTTCTCTTTCAACGATAATCCGAAGAGCTACGCTTTGAACACGGCCCGCAGATAGCCAGTTTTTTCCCATTTTATTCCACAAAAGGGGCGAGAGTTCGTAACCGACGACTCTGTCCAAAATACGGCGGGCTTGCTGGGCTTTGACCAATGGTAGCCGCAGTGTCTCCGGGTTATCAAGCGCCTCTTTCAGTGCGGTAGGTGTAATCTCATGAAAGACAATTCGTTTAAGAGACTTTCCTTCTTTGAAAGCGAGATCCGGCCACTTTTCTTGTATGTACCCTAGAATATAAGCCACGTGATAGGAGATAGACTCACCTTCTCGGTCAGGATCTGTCGCCAGAATGATCTCATTGCTGTCTTTGGCAAGTTCCTGGAGCTTAGCTACTACCGCAGCTTTTTTGGGATTTATTTCGTATGTAGGCTCAAAATTATTCTTATAGTCGATAGAAATAGTTTTTGCGGGAAGATCTCGAATATGTCCCATGGTGGCAAAGACAAAATAGTCTCCCATCTCTTGACTCTTGAGGATCCTATTGAATGTTCTTGCCTTCGTTGGTGATTCGACCACAATAAGTGCCATAATGATTGTTCAATTATACAGTGTACCGCTTAATAGAATGGAGTAACTCGCAGTTGAGTCAACTCTTCCTCTATAGAAAATATTTCTATTTCAATATTTCCTGCTTCAGAAATATGTAAAACGGCAAACTGCATATTGCCCAGTCGCTCAACTCCAAATGCACCTACAGTTGGTGCATCAAGAGTTGTATGGAGATTTATACCCTTTTGCTTAAATCCTCGGTCATACAACCATTTGAGAGACGTATGAATATGCCCGGCAAATGTATATATTTCCTCTGCCTTAAATTCTTTGGCGACTCTCAGAACCTCTTTTGGTTTATGGCCCATGATGACAATCTTCTTTTTTACCATTTTTTTACATTCTTCAATCAACCTCTCTTGTTCATGAATATTTTGTAATAGATTTTGATAATAATTGTGCCGCTTATATATCGCATCTTTTATCTGTGATGTTATATAATCCAAACTATTGTGCTTTTCCATTAATTTCTCTAGATGAGTAATTTCTTGAGAGACTTTCACTCGTATTCCATTTCTCCATCCGACATCCAGACTGTTCGTATTTAATCCCACCAAGAGGACATCCTCTCCAACTTCCTGATAAAAATATCCTTTACCTAAATTTTTATAAAACCAGCCCACGTTTTCAAACCGGTGCTTTTTATCCTCATCATGATCTCCTGGTAAGATAAAAGGGCGATAGCCTTGAAATGCGGGTGACGCAAAAATATCTAACATCCACCGAAGAGATCTTTCCTGGTCTGTTGTATCAGCTCTATCTCCCGAAAGGTCGCCCAAATGGAAGATTCCTCCTGTATCATCAAATAAATGAGGAGCTTCTTTCATAACTCGTTCTATTGCTTTTGGTAACACCTTGATGCTGTCTGTATAGTGCTGAGGGCGAGTGGTAATATATTGTTCTCCTACCCACGGTAGAAATTGATAGCTAGGTTCTTGACGGGGATCTTTGAGTGGACCATGAGTATCGACAACAATTTTTCCAGTAAATCGGGAAGTTATGCCATAAGGATTTCTTATATTCATCTGAAATAGTCGCTGGTTTTCCAGAAGATCGGGAGTTGGGGTATATTCTTTACTCATGAATGGGGTATATAAACTTCTTTGAGTGCTTGAACGAATGCCCATCTCAAGGTACGATAATGTGTACCCTCATATTCTTGTTTATTCAACTCATCCCACAGAACTGTATATAGTTGAAGGTTCGTCTTAAAAAACGTGTAGTAGCGCATATCCATGACAGTTTGCTTGTGCATACCAAGTGAAAATAGTATCGACTCTACCAGTTTTATTTTCTGTCGTAATTTTTCGGGGTGGTGTGAATCGTCAGACCTAACAATTTCTTGTCTTTTTTTCTGATCTTCATAAACTCGGAGCGCGTTGGCTATGATTGGCAAAGCTTCCTCTGGTATAATCTGATAATAATCAGGGCTTTGTATCCGACAATACGCTTTTGCAATTTGCTTTGCTCGCCAATCCGCACTTCCTACATTATTCCCTACTGCAGCTGCAAACATTCCCATTTTTTTAAAAAAAGACGGAGGCAAGTCTTTTAAGGTCTTACCCCAATCAAGCGCAACAAGTTGTCCTTCTTTCTTACCTTTCATGTTTCCGCGGTGCATATCTCCATGACCGAATTTATTTTTCCATGATTCAATCACGAGTATTGCGATTTGTTTGAGATATTCTCTATTTGCGGGCAGATCTTTTATTTGTTGAGCTCCATCGATCAGTTCCATTGTTATCATCTCACCGTTTGAAAGTTGAAAATTGACTTCGGGTATTACAATGCCGGGATGTTTAGCAAATATTTCCCGAGCCCGAGCTTGATCTGCCGCCTCTCTCACAAAATCCAACTCTTCATATATTCCACTCGTTAGGACGGTGAGGAAAAATGGCAAAGCCTCTTTAATATCTTTCATCTGAGTGCCTAAAGGACTAGCTTTATCGATGTGTTCGCTCGCGTAGCTTATGATTACGTTTGTAAGTAACTGATACGTTTCTTCGTTTGATTTAATGGCTTCTTTTATGCCAGTACGTTTCACTTTTGTCGCCCATTCCCTTCCTGTAGGATCTTTTGTTTTGACCACGTGTGCAATCGAAGCACTACTTAATGAATCTATAAGCGTAAGAGGACTAATAGTTCTCTTGATCTCTTCTAATTCATCGTCTTTTGGAGGGGCGATATTCTCATAAAAAGACTTCCCAATTTCGCCATTCTGAGATTGTGCTTTTCCTTGAAATAGATTTGACCCTCCAGGAATTGCCTGAGCTGCTTTGACAAATAATGGTCCTATCTGAAAAAGAGAGAGAGCTATTTGTTCAGAGCTCAAGGCACTTGTGCCTTCAACATTCAACTCGATAGCGGGAGAAATAGATTGGTAAAAAGCATAGAATAATCCTGTATCCTTTATAATTTTTTCTAGATCTTGCTGTTTTTGAGTTTCATTGTTCCAATTGATTGATACGAATCGGTCGACAAGATACGGCTTAAATAGCTCAAACAACACAAGTGCGGATACCACCTTATCCTCGTCTGACTGTTTTTTTGGATTAAGCACTCCCATAAGAGCATCCATACTACCCTTAAGGTCTGTCTGTGAGGGATACTGAGCAGTGGCTTCAACAATACTTTTAACAAGTAAATCTGATAGACCTTCAGACTTTTGAATAGTGCTCTTAAGATTAAGTTCAGGGTTCAATTGAGCGTATCCTTCAAGAACATGGTCTCTCGTAAGATTAAGGCTATTTTTTACGGCTAATCTTGCTTCTTCTGGGTTATTTTCAGACAATCGAGCACCTTCAGAAAACCCTTTTTCAACTTTACCAATTTTACCTGTCAATTCGTTCCACATCTTCGATAAGTTCTCAGGATTCATGGATACATTATACCCTATAATCATTATTATAAAGTTTAATAAATTTCCTTCATGTTGTAATCCTATAGTATTATGGTATACTACTACCTATGTCAGAACAAAACGCCACACCACCACCTAGGAAAGACTATCTCGTGAGGAGACGAATAGAAAGCTTTATTCCATTAACTGCTCTTGTGCTCTCAACTCTTTTTGTTTCTGGGGCAATTAAAACAATTACAGATACCGATCTTGCTGCAGCCGTATTTTCACCTGCGAGAGGTATCATACAAGCAGCTTTAAGATCCGGGATACCAATGACTGAAGTACCTCTTCGCGCGACAGACTCTGATCTTGTAGTAAGAGGCTCAACTACATATCGTGATTTTAGATCTCAAGGTACTTCTCCTATATTAGAAATTCTCGATACGTCTTGGGATTTGGGACAAATGTTTACTAAGGATTTTGTAGCGGTTTCACCCTCAGGTAAATTTGTCATTTTTGATGGATATGAATATGATAAAGAGAATCGAGAATATATAGTGGAGACAATTATGATCAAAAGACCAGAAAGACCCTTCTATCATATGGAAAACAAATGGATGGGTCAGTATCAAAGAGACTCTTCGCCTCATCTTCATGTCTTCAGACCATCATTTGAAAGAGAAACTCTCGTATCCGCCTGGATAAATAAACCCGTTGATAAACCGGGATCGAGTCAACTTAAAATAATAGAACAAGTACCCTTTGACACCAATTTACTTAGATTTGGAGAAACAAATATTCCTTTGAATCTAAATGCGATTCCGAATCCAAAACTAGCAGAAATGGCTATTACACCCGAAGGCGTAGGAGCGGTAGAACTGCATAGCGGCAGAGAATCATACGTAGCTGCCTTCGATCTTACTACCAAAAAAGGCTCAATTATTAAAACAGCTCACGATGTAGATATGTCTGTTTTGGGACAAAGCGGAGACGCAATAGTACTTATGCAAACTACTACAACTTACGCAAAAACTGGAGATCAATCCATAAGTCGGCAAATTGGGATTTTGAAAATGGATAAAGCTGGAGTACCAAGTTTTTTTTCGATGAATGAATATAAAGGTAAAATTAAGGACTTAGGGATAAATAATGATGGACTATTTTCTGCAGATAAAGTTATAGCGAGTCATGAAGATTTTACTAGAGCATATAATAGTACTAATGGACCTCAGGAATAAAAGTAATCGCCTCACACAGAAGTATTTCTTCTTCTTTTCTTAAGCAGTTTCATGTCGATGGCGGAACGTCGAAGTGTAGAAAGTGCGGCGGTTCTTTCTTGAGAATCTTTAGATTGGGACATAATTTTCTCTGCTTCTACCATGGCTTTTTTTGTCTGTTCTTCGTTTATCTCATCCTGATGATATGCCCGGGAGACGAGTATCTGGAGTTCTTCACCATCTGTTTCAAGATATCCTCCGCCGATAGCTAGATAATCTTCATCTTTCCCCATTCGATAGGTAATAATCCCTTCCTTAAGAAGAGTGAGAAGATCGGAATGGTGAGGTAGGATAGTCAGCTCACCCGCAGCCGAAGGCACTGTCACAGACTGAACATCCTTTTCGAGTACAATCTTCCTCGGTGTAATAATTTTCAATTTTAAATTCATAGTCATACAACATTTAACATTCCTTTTTTATATCACGTCATCCTGGCTTGTCCAGGATCGTTGTTAATTCTTTGACAACGATTCTGGAGTCACTACGTTCCCCAGAATGACGATATATGTTTTAAAACTTTTTATAACTACCGATTTAACTATTTCACTTCTTCAATCCCTCCTACCATGTAAAACGCATTTTCTGTTTTTGAGTCGTGCTTTCCGTCGAGTATTTCTTTAAAACCTCTCACCGTTTCACCGACGGACACATACTTTCCTGGCAGTCCTGTAAATGGCTCCGCCACAAACATCGGTTGAGTCAAAAATCTTTGGACTTTCCTGGCTCGTGATACGGTAACTTTATCTTCTTCCGACAACTCTTCCATACCAAGGATCGCGATGATATCCTGAAGATCCTTATATCTCTGCAAAGTTTTAAGCACGTCTTTGGCCACCTGATAATGTTCGGCACCGACAATATCCGCATCAAGCGCTCGAGAGGCAGAAGTAAGCGGATCGATCGCCGGATAGAGTGCTTGTTCGGCAAGCGCTCTTTCAAGTGTAATTGATGCATCAAGATGGGCAAATGTTGCGACAGGTGCAGGATCCGTATAATCATCTGCAGGCACGTACACTGCTTGAATCGAGGTGATCGAGCCATTATTCGTCGACGTGATTCTTTCCTGGAGTCCGGCCATTTCACTCGCAAGTGTCGGCTGGTATCCTACAGCTGAAGGGATTCGTCCCAAAAGAGCAGAGACCTCTGAACCTGCCTGCGCAAAACGGAAAATATTATCAATAAATAAAAGCACATCTCTTTTCTCTTCATCTCGGAAGTATTCAGCCATCGTCACTCCCGTCAGAGCGGCTCTCAACCTGTTACCGGGAGGTTCATTCATCTGTCCAAATACAAGAGTTGTTTTATCCAGTACTTTCGTTTTTTTCATTTCTTCCCATAAATCATTTCCTTCTCTCGATCTTTCTCCGACTCCCGTAAATACGGATACTCCTTCGTGCTGTTTGGCGACGTTATGAATCATCTCCTGTATCAAGATCGTTTTTCCTGTACCTGCACCTCCGAAAATGGCCACTTTTCCTCCTTTGATAAAAGGTGCGATGAGATCGATCACTTTTATACCTGTTTCAAATATTTCCTGTCGTACAGACTGTTCAATCAATTCGGGCGCTCTTCTATGAATTGTCATTTTTCTTTTTGTTTTGGGAGTGGGCAATTCATCTATCACTTCTCCGAGCACATTAAATATTCTACCCAAACCTTCCGGTCCCACGGGTACTTCGATCGCCTTACCTGTATTCATGACTATGTCGCCTCTCTTGAGACCGTACACATTGCCCATGGCGAGTGCCCGGACTAATCCTTCGCCCAAATTGGCTTCTACCTCCAGCGTCACTTTCTCAATTCCCTTTTTTTCAATAATCAAGGCGTCATATATATAAGGAATTTCCTCTGGTTTAAACAGGATATCGAGAACAACTCCACGAATTGAAACAATTATTCCTTGAGACATATAAATGTACAAATTTCTAATTACTATTTCCTTCTACCGACTCCTTCGCGGTGATCATATCCAATAACTCATTCGTTATCTTCTCTTGTCTCAGTTTATTTCCAAGTTGTGTCAAGTTATAAATCACATCGTTGGCATTATCTGTGGCATTTTTCATCGCAATCATTCGAGACGAGTGTTCGACGGCTTCGCTGTTCATGAGTGCGCCTCTGATCTTTTCTTCCAAATAGCTCATCAGAAGTTTCTCGATGAGCTCTTCCGGAGAAGGTTCAATCAGATATTCAAACGTTTTATCCGCTTCCGGAACGTCTTCCTTTCGTACAAAAGGGAGAAGCGTCTCGATAGAAGGATCTGATCTTAATGTTGAAATAAATGTGTTATATACCAGTTGGACTTCTTTGTATGCCCCTGAAAAAAAATTCTGTATCACTAACTCAAATATGGCCGAAGTTTCAAGAAGCGGATTGGTTAATGAATAATCGGCAATCACTTTGCTCCCCATTCGTAAAACAAAGGAGGAGCCTTTCTTACCAATAGAAATAAAATCCGCATTGTGAAAGTCGATATTTTTTAACAAAAGTCTGAAAAGATTTACATTAAAAGGCCCGCATAGTCCTTTATTTGACGACACAAATATAATTAGTTTTCTTGTCCCTTTTCCTTTCGCAGACAAAAGCGCCGAGGCATCCTTATCTGCCGAAGGCATCACTTTGGCTATTATTTTATCAAGCGATTCTCTGTATGCCCTTCCCTCAATTGCGAGCTGTTGTGCTTTCTTCATCTTCACGGCAGACACGAGTTGCATCGCCTTTGTGATCTTTTTAACATTACCTATGGACTTTGTTTTTCTTTTTACCTGACGTAAATTCATAGATATTTATTATAAAAGTTTACGTCATTCTGGTAAGTCCCGATGTAACTTCGGGACGCATCCAGAATCCGCTTACTATTTTTGCAATTCGTTTGATTCTGGACAAGACCCAATGGGTCCCCTTCGGGGCCAGAATGACGAATTGGCTATTCCTTTAAATCATCGATTATATCTGTGACCATTTTCTCGAGTTTTTTTTCATCATCCTTCTCGATTATTTTACTTTTATTTATTTTGTCTATCAAAATTTTTCCCTCTAGTCGCAGTGACTCGACGAACTTCATTTCAAACTCCTCTATCTTGTTGATAGATAACGTGTCCAGATGTCCTTTTGTAGCAGCCCAGATCACTGATACCTGCAATCCTAAACTGTATGGGTCATTTTTCTTTTGTCGAAGAACCTGAGTGATGCGAGATCCTCTTTGAAGAAACTTCTTTGTTTCTTCATCCAGATCAGACTCAAACTGTGAAAAGGCCGCCATTTCCCGGTATTGAGCTAAGTCGAGTTTCAGCTTACCCGCTACCTGTTTCATCGCCTTAGCCTGAGCGCTGCTACCGACACGTGAAACAGATAATCCCACGTTGATTGCCGGCCGAATACCCGCATTAAAAAGATCTGCTTCCAGAGATATCTGACCGTC
This sequence comes from bacterium, assembly GCA_030647255.1. Taxonomy (GTDB): domain Bacteria; phylum Patescibacteriota; class Microgenomatia; order UBA1406; family GWC2-37-13; genus JAUSJK01. The sequence goes on along the minus strand of JAUSJK010000065.1, from coordinate 6,540 downwards.
TGTAATCGAAATGACATTCGTGGGAATATACGCCGAGATGTCTCCCTCTAGTGTTTCAATGATGGGGAGCGCCGTGATAGAACCGCCGCCGTGTTTTTCATCGAGTCGACAGGCTCTTTCCAGAAGTCTTGAGTGAAGATAGAATACGTCACCCGGATATGCTTCTCGTCCCGCCGGTCTTCGTAAAATAAGGGAAACTTGTCGATAAGCCCATGCATGTTTGGATAAATCATCGTAGATCACCACTACATCTTTTCCCTTGTCCATAAAATATTCAGCAATAGCAGAAGCAGAATAGGGAGCAAGATATTGCAGCGTGGCCGAATCAGAGGCAGAGGCAGAAACAACGACGGTGTAGTCCATCGCTCCGTGCTGTTTCAATAACTCAATCAGTGTCGCTACTTTCGAATTTTTTTGACCCACGGCACAATAGATACAGATAACGTCCTGATTTTTTTGGTTGAGTATTGTGTCTACGGCGATGGTTGTTTTACCCGTTCCTCTGTCTCCTATGATAAGTTCCCTTTGCCCCCGTCCTATTGGAACAAGCGAATCTATTGCTTTTATCCCTGTCTGCATTGGCACAGTGACAGATTTCCTCGCCACTACGCCGGGAGCTACTTTTTCTATCGGATACATTTTGTGTGTAGGTATCCTTGACCCACCATCTAAGGGTTCGCTCAATGGATTCACCACTCTTCCCAAAAGTTCATCCGCGACAGCGATAGAAAGAGTATTTCCCGTACCCTTGACCACATCCCCTGACTTAATACGCAAATATTCACCCAACACGATGATTCCAACACTATCCTGTACTAAATCGATGACCATTCCTTTGACACCCGAAGAAAACTCGACAATCTCCCCGTACGTTATATTATCGAGTCCGTTTACTGTCGTGACACCGTCTTTTACCTCGACGACCACGCCCACTTCTTCTGTTTTCACTTTTCTTTCGGAGCTTCCCAGCTCTTTTTTAATCTCTTCCAAATACTGGTCAAGTAATTTCATACAGCGTGTGTTTTAAACTTTGTAATTCACCTTGCAAAGACAGATCAATCATCTTTGTACCAATTTTGATGATAATACCAGCCAAAATACTCGAGTCTACCGTAACATGCATTTCCATATGGGCAATGTCAGGAAACTCCTTTTTAACCATTTCAATATCTTCAGAACCAAACGGATACGGAGCGACTATCTCCACATTCTTTTTGTCCTCATCCAGCTTCGTCTGCAAATATTTCTTTAGTTCCTCTTTTACTTGGCTGTTTATCTTCATATATTCCCTATATCTTTAGACGAATTTTTAAGAATGTATTCAGTCAGTCCCTTTTTAACATCATCTGTCAGATAGTTTTTGAGCGCTTTATCGACAAGGTAAAGACTCAAATCAAGAGTCCTCTCTTTCATCTCCTTATTCAGTGCCATTCTCTCTTCTTTAATCTGCTTTTTTGCCTTCTCTACATACTCAGACGCTTCCTTTTTTGCCTGAACCATCATCTCTTCTTTCACTTTTGTACCTTGCTCTTTCACATCCTCCATCATTTTTTCCTTATCTTTTCGGGCTGCAGTTTTCCATTCTTTCTCCCTTTGCGTATTTTCCTCTTCCATTTTGGCCGCTTTCTGAAGAATAGCCTCCTTTTCTTGCTCTTTTTTCTTTTCAGCTTGCAAAAACTGGAAAAAAGGTTTGGCTATATATTTCTTAAAAATGAAAAAAAATAGCAAAAAATTTACTATCTGGGCAATCAACAATTTGTAATCTATACCTAAATTTTCCATAAACTATTTTCTTTAAGCAAATTTCAAAATAAATGCAATAACGAGTGCGTAAATAGCGATTGATTCCGCAAATACGATACCCAAAACCATGGTTGTTCTAATGGAAGATTCTGCTTCTGGGTTCCTTCCCAAAGCTTCGACAGCCTTGCTTCCAATAAGCCCTATACCTATACCTGGACCGATGGCACCAAGACCGATGGCTAATGCTGTTGCTATGAGTTTGGCTGCTTCAACTGGCATACACTATTTCACCTCCTTCATTGATAAAAAAAATTATTCATTCTTCGTGATGGCTGGAAATAGCCATATTTATAAATACCGCCGTCAACATGGAAAAAACTAAAGCCTGAATAAAACCGACGAATATTTCAAGAACCAAAAAAGGAAAAAGAGCAAACGACAAAACTGTCGGAATCAAAAAAGCGAGAATGGTAATAAGCACCTCACCCGCAAACACATTCCCAAAAAGCCTGAATGAAAACGAAACCACTTTTGAAAATTCTGATATTACCTCCAGCACACCGACAAATATATCGACAGGATTCCTAATATTAAAAAATCTTTTTACGTACCCCTGTAAACCAAGGTACTTGATACTGTAATACTGAATGAGGAAAACTGCCAATATTGCCAGTCCTATGGTCGTATTGAGATCTGAGTTATTTCCCCGGAAAAGGGGTACCAGTTCACTTTCGTGCACCGCTGATTTTATCAGTATACTACCGACTCCTGGCAAAAGACCAATCCAGTTTTGTAGGATAATATAAAAAAATATCCCCCCAAGAAGGGTAAAAAAAATATTGATCTTATTTCCGATAATAGTTTGAAAAAAATTATAAAGTGTTCTCAAGGCGTAGTGTAATAAATAGAAAAAGGTACTTTTGTGTGTCTTTTTAATCTCACTGTAATAGAAAAAAGCAATAAAAAAGAATAAAAAAGTGACAATAAGTGATGTCAAAAAGGAGTTTGTTACCGGAAAATTAAATACAGAAAATATTGGTTCTGCTTTAATGCTTATGTGAGGCATCTTCTTGTTTAAATAGCTTTACCAAATTATAAAAACATGCCAAAGTACCCAGGCTCAACAAAATATAAAAGAATACGTGCTTCGTATGGAAGTGGTTATCAAGAAATCCGCCCACTACCACTCCTAAAAGAACGGGTGTAATAAGGTAAAAACCTAAGTTGAGATACACCGAGTAATCTCCATGACCCTTCTTCACCAAATTTTTTTTAAAGGCCACTTTCTCCATTTCTCCTCCTGTACTTATCGAATATATATCTTCCGGTTGCTTTATTTTAGCATCTGGTGTTTCTTCAGTCAACGGATTATTATCCGAAAAATGGGCAACAGGTATATTTTCCATCCCCATCGACGTGCTAGCAATAGAGCTGTCCTCTTTGAGCAGAGTCATATGATGTCGCTTTTTCCGTAGGAGACGTATCATCTCTTCATTCTATCAAGTGAGACGGCGTTTTCAAGTATGATCCCCAGCCTTCCGTCTCTGTCGTTCACTTTTCCTTTGAGAAGTATGACTGTATTCATCGTCAGTATCGACTTAAGTTTGGCATAGCTTTTGGGGAAAACAACTACTTCGGTTGACCCCGTGCCGTCAAATATATTAATCACGGCCATCTCTGCATTATCTTTTTTAGTTTTCATAATTTTTCTTCCACTTACGATTCCTGCAACAATATATGTTTTATTCGTGTCTGTCTGCTGAAGCTCACCTAATTTTTTAGTGACTTTTTGAGAGATAATTTCCTTGTATGGATCAAGAGGATTGCGGGTAATGAGGAAACCGATGACTTCCTTTTCAAACGTCGACAGTTCGTCTTCGGGAAGTTCGGGCAGTTTCGTATAGTCGTCTTCAGCTATAGTATGTGCTGAAAGTCCGGTAAAAAGTGCGAACTGTCCTTTTTCAAGTGATTCTTTATGATCACCAACCTCTTTGAGAGCTTCTGGATAATAGGCTAGCAAAGTGGCCATATTGCCAAACTGTTTGAAAGCTCCGGCTTTAATAAGGCTCTCTACTGTTTTTTTATTCGCTTTTCTTAACTCTATCCTAAGTAAGAAATCCTTAAAACTCTTAAAGGGACCACTTTTTCTTGCTTCCAGAATCGATTCCATCGCCGCCTGTCCCACATGCTTGATTGCTGACATACCAAACCGGATAGTGCCATTTTCTATCTGAAAACTATAACCGGAAGTATTGATATCTGGTGGGAGTACGGCGATTTTCATACGTTTACACTCTTCGATGCCTTGCGCCATCTTGATCTCTCTCATCGGACCTGCAATTCCCTGAAGTTCAGCAGTAAGAAGTGCTGTCATAAATTCAACGGGATAATTGGCTTTCATATATGCGGTCCAGTAAGCAATCAACGCATAAGAAGCTGAATGGGGTTTATTAAAACCATACGCAGCAAACTTTTCTATAAAGTTAAAAATTCCTTCCGCAAGTTTTTTGGTATACCCCTGCTTGATACACCCGCTGATAAATTTTACTTTTTCCTTTTCCATGAGATACTTTTTCTTCTTTCCGATCGCCATACGGAAGTTGTCGCCTTCACTCATGGTATAACCGGCCAATTTGTTTGCAATTTCCATAACTTGCTCCTGATAGACAAGAACCCCGTACGTTTCTTCAAGAATCGATTGTAGATTCGGGTGCAAATATTTTATTTTTTTGGGGTTTTTCTTTCCCTCCAAAAACAATGGTATGAGGTCCATTGGTCCGGGCCGATAGAGAGCGACCATAGCGGAAATATCTGTCATCCTCGTCGGCTGCAGATCTTTGGCCAGCCTCCGCATGCCGCCTGACTCGAGTTGAAATACTCCAATTGTCTCGCCCCGGCTTATCAGTTCATATGTTTTCGTGTCGGTGAGAGATATCTCATGAATATCTAACTTTTTTCCCGTCGACACTTCGACAAACTTGAGAGCTTCTTCCAGAATGGTAAGATTTCTTAGACCCAAGAAGTCAACTTTAAGAAGTCCAACCGCTTTGTTATCGGAAACGGCATTGAGATCGATACAGTACATATCATACTGGGTGATAATTCTTCCTTCTTTAGACTCTTTTTGCAGAGGTACATACTCTGTTAGCGGTTTGTTCGATATGACAACACCGGCGGCATGGACAGACGAATGACGAGGTAATCCTTCAACTCTTTTGGCTACTTCGATCACCTTTTTTATATCCGGCTCAGTGTTGTAAGCCATTTTTAAGGCAGGAGATTCTTCAACCGCTTGAGATATACTCATGGGAAACCCTTGCTTTCCTTGCGGTATCATCTTCGCAATCCTATCTCCGTTTGAGTAAGACATCCCGAGTGCCCGCGCCACATCACGGACGGCTAAGCGAGCCTCCATTGTTCCAAAAGTGATAATCTGAGCCACTTTATCCTCTCCATATTTGTGAATAACGTAGCGCAAGACTTCATCCCGACGAATATCAGCAAAATCAATATCAATATCAGGAGGTGTAGGACGTTCAGGGTTTAAAAATCTCTCAAAGGGGAGATTGTATTCGAGGGGGTTGATATCAGTAATTCGTAGAATGTACGCAACGAGTGACCCGGCTACAGAACCTCTGCCTGGACCGACGGCTATCCGATGGCTTTTGGCCCAATTGACAAAATCCTGGACAATCAGAAAGTACGTCGCGTATCCTTTTGTCGTAATTATTTTCAGCTCATAATCAATTCTATCCTGAACAGTCTTTTGATCATACATGCTCACCCTGTTTATTTTCGCTTTTACCAGATCTTCGAGATGTTTCTCAGCGGGTATATTTCCCGGAGTTTCATAGATAGGCAAAATCCATTTGCCGTAGGGGAGATCAAGATTACATTGATCGGATATTTTTATTGTATTGTCCACCGCTTCGGGTAGGTCGCTGAATATACTTCTCATTTCCTGTTCTGTTTTGAAATAGAAATCGGGGACATCAATCATCGACATAGGTCTGTTTTTTTCTACGATTGTCCTTTGTGTCTGAATACAGAGAAGTATTTCTTGAGCGTATGCATCTTCTTTATTTAAATAGTGAACGTCATTCGTCGCCACGATAGGCACACCAAATTTTCTCGACATAGCAAGTATATCTTTGTTTACTTGATCCAGAATATCCATATTCGGATGTCTTTGAATCTCCAAATAAAAGTCAGACCCAAAGATATCGAGATATGTTTGAAGTACTTTTTCAGCCTGTTTCTGTTGGTTCTGATTAAGAAGTGAGGGAATCTCGCCGTTTAGACAGCCTGATAACGCTATAATACCCTCATGATATTTTTCAAGAATCTCAAAATCTACCCGCGGTTTATAATAAAATCCCTCCAAATGGGCAATGCTCACAAGTTTCAGAAGATTTTTATATCCTGTCAAATCTTTTGCCAGTAGTACGAGATGGTAGTTATCTCTTTCTCCAACCTCTTTATCTAGCCTTGAATTTTTTGCTTTGTATGTTTCGACTCCAATGATCGGTTTAATACCCAACTCTTTGGCTTTTATATAAAATTTGAAAGCGCCATATAAAGCACCGTGGTCTGTGATCGCTACAGCCGGCATCCCAAGGCTTTTGGCTTTTTCTAATAATTCCGAAATTTTACACATGCCGTCAAGAAGCGAATACTCTGTGTGTGTATGAAGATGAACAAATGACATGATGATTACAAATTTCTAATTTCTAATTGATCTAGTGACTAAGGATATCAAGAAGATCAGAGAATCAGATGAAGAGTATCGGGTTATCA
>JAUSJK010000064.1 GCA_030647255.1 bacterium | reverse complement strand
GGCAATCTCCCCACGAGACTTCTCTTCTTTTAACAGCTCCAACACGACTTGTTTTTTAAACGCTGGTGTATGCGTTCTGCGTATATTTCCCATATCCAAATATTACCTTAGGGTGTGGTCTGAGATATGGGGACAAGTATATTCTGTTTACAATGTGCGAAGCCGAACTGCATAGTGACCCATTTTTTATTCAAAAAGTTCATGCGCTCCTTTTAGATTGTTATGACTATATATTCAACCTCCGAGGTTGTATGTTTATTCAAAATATTAGATCGTTAAGCGTTTGTGTCTAGCCTGCCTGTCAGAATGTCCTGTGCTCCTTTATTATAGAGATATCCAATAGCAAAACTGCTTCCTTCATTACTCCTGTTCATGATGGGTACATGTCTTGCTATAGTAACAACGCCAGGCACATAGTCATAGGTTTCATAGACACTAGCTATTCTTCTCCCAATTGGCACAAACCATCCTCTCATCGTTTTCATACGTGCATTTAGGTAAGCAGCATCAACATTCCCTCCGACTTGGTCCCATGCACTCATGACGTGAGATACTTCTTCTGATTTTGAATTTATAATTGGAACTGCAGCTGGATCAGGTAGTAAGATAGCCTGTTCTGGATCCGCAACTATTATAAAAGGCAAGCGTCCCGAAATAATACCTCCAAGTAATTCAAAACTTGCATCGATATAGTCGTCATTCAGAATTACATCTATAGTAAGTGCCTTCAATGCGAGTTCCCAATCTAAGTGAGGAAATTCTTTTGACGCTCGCTCCCATATTTGAGCATATTGCGACATCGGAGCGGATCTTACATCAAAGTCTCTAAAAGATTCTGCCATTTTTTTTATAAATTGTTAATTTAGCTTGTATTATAGCACAAATCTCTATTTAAAGATTCAAAATACTCTCGAAATGTAAGAGTTCACTCTTCTTGACAAATTAAGATCAAACGATATTAAGCGTCATTCTGGTAAGCGAAAGCCGAGTTTGACTCGGCGATAAGTTTTGGAGCGCATCCAGAATCAAAAACGAGATTCTGGACAAGCAAGAATGACGTTTTTGTGTCAAAGACCCTGAACTCTTACTTATTGAACAATCACTTGACAATCAGTCTATTTTTAAAGACCATAGGCATCTCTTATTCTTTCTTCACCTTTTTGGCTATATTTTTTATACATCGTCACCTCGTCAATTTCAGACAAGGACTGCGCATAATTCTTTATCTTCTCTGTGTCCGTTTCATTTTTAACAAACACTTCAATCGAGGGAGGAATAAGATTGGGGTTACTTATTTCTAATAAGGCCATATTGTCTTTATTTGCATTTTTAAATACTTCGTACGCATCATTTTGGGAGGTATATTCTATCGATATTGGAGTGTATAATCTTTGAATGTCATCTTTGATTTTCAGTATTTGAATTTCTGGTACATTTGTTTTGAAATATATATCTACAACATACCCTTCTACTTTAAATGTTGGCGTAGGAATATTCCCAGCTATTTGTTGATTACTTAATGATCTATTTTGAACTCCAATTAAAAGCACTACAACAAACACAACTAATATAAATAATGAAATTAATACTTTTGACATAAAAGACAGCGGTAGCTTAACTTGAACATATTTCATTGATGATAATTATATCAAAAATGATTATTGTGTCCTCAGCTTGATTTCAGTATTGATATGTATATTTGACGATATGAAAGGAGGAAAAAAGTGATGACAAAACAAAAAATAGTTTTAACTATTCTTGCAGCTTCTGTTATCGGAGTTGGTATTGTAAGTACTGGCAGAGTATACGCACAAACACCTAGTACTACAGCTCAAAATCCTTTGAGTGGTCTTGTCGAGATGATCGCGCAAAAGTTTGGCTTGGACAAAAAAACAGGTCCAAACGGTGGTCACACAGTATAAGGATCAAAAAAAGTCAGAGATGCAAAAAAATATGCAAGATAATGAAAACGCAAGACTTGACCAACTGGTCAAAGACGGCAAGATAACTACAGCTCAAAAACAAGCAATTGTAGATGAACTGGCCGCCTTGAAAAAGAAATATGATCCGAGCAATTTGAAAACTATGACTCAGGACGAACGTAAAAAACAGTTTCAGGCCCAGCAGGATGAAATAAAATCTTGGGCACAGTCCCAGGGTATAGATATTTCATATCTTAGGTCTGGATTTAAAAGAATGGGGAAGGGTCATCCAGGAAAATGGATGAATAAGTAACCAAGCACAAACTAATAATGACAAACGCCTTCAATCGAACTTGAAGGCGTTTTGAGTAAGATATAAAAAATTCATACTCCTTCACTGTGGTCGACAAGTCCACCACGATAGAAAGCTTTATAAAGACTTTTTTGTCCTTGACGAATTTCTTCCTCGCCCGAGTATTTTTCTAAAGTTCCTTCCCAGCTATTGGAATAGATAAAATCTTTATAAATAAATTCTTTCGGTCCGCGGTAGGGAGCGTCTTTGGGCATCTGCTTGAGAGCGTTTCTTAATACTCCATATACCGTATTTGCTTCTACTCCTTTTTCAACCCATCCATAGTAGACCATTATCCAGACAGGTTTATTTTCATAAAAAACTACGACGCGGCCTCCATATGGCTCCCCTCCAAAGAAATTATCATGTGACCGCCACTTTTCTTTTTCAAAAGGTATTGTCGTTGACCCATCTGGTTCTTTTTTCCATTTCTTTTCCTCCCCACCCGCATACCCGGCCTTGTTCGAGTTAATCAAAAATTGCCGCAACTCTTCGTTATTCATATGACAATTTTACTCTATTTCGTTTCATATGTAATTTTTGTATTTCTTTACTACAATACGACATAACACTATGACAAATAATCGATGGAAAATTGGCTTTGCTCTTGGGATCATTTTTCTCGTATTGGTAATCTTGATAACTTTTCCTTCTATCTTGCACCTCCAAGATAAAATGATAGGTGATCCGGGAGATGGGTATCAGTTTATGGGATTTCAGTACCTGGGACATATGCAGATCGCCTCAGGTCAGTTTCCTTTTGGCTGGACTCATTATTGGAGATACCCCTTTGGCGCACATTTTCAGGATCTTAGTGACTCGGCCATCTTTATAGTGGAAGGGGTTATTCTCTACCAATTTTTCCAAAATCCGGTATTTGTATACAATATCTCGGTTCTTCTCCTTCTTTTTTTCAATGTGTGCTTAAGTTATATCTCTTTTCGAGTCTTCTTTTCTCGATTACATTCTTTCATAGGTGCCGTGGTCTATGGCCTATCGTTTTATACCATCGCAAAAACAGGAGGACATATTAATCTTATTCTCAATGCGAGTCTTCTCCTTTGTATAGCGTCCATAGTCAAAATCTATAAAGAAAAGGGCAGTAGAAATAGTTTTATTTTGCTCACACTTTCTTTTATTCTTATTCCTTTATCCTCACTTCAACACCCATTTTTCTTATTAGGTACATTACCGTTTCTGTTTCCTTTTTTACCACTCCTATATAAAAAAGAGTTAGTAAAAAGTATAGAACTTGCGAAGGAGAAGAAAGTCTCTCTCTTAATTTCTATATGTATACCTATCCTATTCATTTTTCTTTTTCATGGACATAAAATCATAGGCTTTTTCGAAAATAAAATCTATCTTCCCGAGTCGGATATTCAACATGTGCCTCCTATAAACTTTTTAATCCCAAACTCCTATATTACTTCGCTAGTATCTCTCGTCAAAAACAATACCTATAGATGGATAGAGCATGTGACATTCGTTGGCTATCTCGAGATGATCCTTTTTGTCTGTGCGTGTCTATTTCTAAAGCCGTCCCGCGAAAAGAAACTCTTGATCATTTTGACAATTATTTTTTTCCTCTTTGCTATCGGAGCACCTCCCTATTCATTCCTTACTCATTTTTTTCCTTATAAAGCAGTTCTCGAGTCGGGAAGATTTTTCATTATTTTTTATATTTGGTTTACAATGCTCATACTTTTATTCCTACAACAACTACAGAACAAGAAAATCATACTAGTGATACTTTCTCTTCTCATTCTTGAAAGAGTTCCTCTGTCATTTCAACTCAGTCCTAGTTTATACGATAAGGAATTTATTACCGCTGTCCAAAAAACTAACTCAAGTGCCGTACTTGACCTGCCTCTTTATACAGAGTCGTATTATGGACCACGCTATGACATGTACTCTATTTATTATAAGAAGCCTATTGTGAATGGCTACTTTCATTGGTCAGCCGATAGAGGAGAGGCAAAACAGTTAACAGATAGATTAGTCGAGTACAAATGCTACAGAAATGCAACTGATGTGCCTCAGGATTATACTTACGACAAAGCAGTATCTAAAAAAAAGGATGTTATACGTGTTTTAAAGAAATATGATATACGAACTGTCGTCATTCACAAAGATTTGAATCTTAACAAAGATACCTGCCAAAGGGCAAAAAAATATATTGACGTTCTCCTTGAAGACTCATCTCAGTGGAAAAAAGTATTTGAAAGTAAAGAAAAAATAGTATTTGAACTACAGTGAATCTTCCTAATAAAGACAGGCAATTTAATTAAGTTCCGTATAAAAGCAATCCTTTAAGCATTCTAAAATCTTTATTAGTATTCCATATTTGCATTAATTCATCAAAGTTATCATCAGGATTTTGTATAAGTCTAGCTAAATGGTCTATTTGCTTTAGTTCTTCTTCTTTCAATGTAGAAAATATATCAGCGGAGCAAATACGAGGATGGTATGGATAGATGATTTCACTATTCATAAGGCAGTGGAAATCATAAAAGAGTTCCCAGGCTATGATCATAAAACCAGTACCTGGCATTGCATTCCAAAAATGATGAGGATCTATCTGACGATTTCTCGAGATAAACCATGCATCAGCCGCATAATCAAATGTATGAGGCGGAATGTCAAACGGATCAAACTTTTCCAAAACTCCAGCTCCATCAACATCAATCATCATCCATCTTTTTTCTTTTTCATTCCAATACTCATTCACCCAATGGTCAATACTTTTATCTCCATAGTTTGCAAAATAAGGAGCAAAACCTGATCTTACACGGGCTGAAATACCTTTTGATTTTAAAATAGTTGCCATAAGAATTGAAACAGGCCGACAAGTCAAAATAAGTTGATCCTTGACTGCTCTGTCCATGACAAACCCTCTCGGATCTTTGCGATAGAGTTCTGCTAACATTGCGGAAGCCGTTGCTAAAATACCAT
>JAUSJK010000063.1 GCA_030647255.1 bacterium | reverse complement strand
TATCAACTAAACAATCTCTCCGTCATTCTGGGGAGTGAAACGACTCCAGAATCGTTGTGAATGAATTAACTACGATCCTGGATGCGTCCTGAGCAAAGCCGAAGGACTTACCAGGATGACAAAAGAAAAGTTATAAATTATTTAAAAATATATGATCAACTCTTCTATTTTCAAGGCGTATGATATTCGAGGTATTTACGGAAAAGATATTGATGAAGACGGTATCGAACAAATTTCTAAGGCCATTTATACATTCTTTGTTAAAAAACTGGGTAAGCAAGATCTTAAAATTGTCCTCGGCTGCGATATGAGAATCTCGACTCCATCTCTTTTTGAGAGATCTAAAAAAACGTTTGCTGAAGCAGGTGCCACCGTCATCGACGTCGGTCTTGTCGCCACTCCTACGCTTTACTTCGCCTCACTTCATTATGATTACGATGGGGGAGTGATGATCACCGCCTCACATAATCCCAAGGAATATAACGGTCTGAAGTTTGTTGTCCGACAAGGAAATAAACTTTTGAAAATAGGCAAAGAATCGGGAATGGAAGAGGTAAAAAATATTGCTCTTCAAAAACAATTCCTTCCTTTAAAAGCAAGTGGAAAAATAATCAAAAGAGAAAACGTAGTCAAGGATGAGATAGAAAAATCGCTGAGTCACTTCGATTTTTCAAAGATGAAAAAATTAAAAATCATCATCGACAGCGCTAACGGAATGGGAATATTATATCTCAATGAGATTTTTAAGCATATTCCTGCAGATATCATCCGGATGAATGAAAAACTCGATGGGACTTTTCCGGCCCATGAAGCCAATCCTCTCAAATTTGAGACACTCAAAGATATTCAGAAAAAAATAGTTGAAGAAAAAGCGGATCTGGGTATTGCTCCCGACGCCGACGGGGATAGAATTTTTTTCCTTGATGAAAAAGGGCAGATTATCCCCGCCGCCATGACAACATCTATCATTGCCGACCAGGTACTTGAAAAAAATCCGGGAGAGCTCATACTTGTTGATATTCGATATATCCGCAATGTCCAAAAAGTGGTAAAAGATCGCGGAGGAAAAATATCTATAAGTAAAGTCGGCCACGCGCTTATCACCAAACAGATGGCAGACGAAGACGGTATATTTGCAGGCGAGTCATCAGGACATTATTTTTTCCGTGAGACAGGCTATGCAGAAAATTCGGGCATGGTTGTCTTGTATGTCCTAAATGCAATGAATAGGGAAAATAAACCCTTATCTGAAATTGTACGAAAATATCACTCGTCCCCTGAGTCAGGAGAAGTCAATTTTGAACTAAGTAAGGGAACAAATGTAAAAGCACTTCTTTCGGATATAGAAAAAGGGTATACGGACGGCGAATCTTCGTGGCTCGACGGACTTTCTGTAACATATCCCGACTGGAGATTCAATATTCGCACTTCCAATACGGAGCCTCTCATGAGACTCAACGTTGAAGCCGCCAACGACTCGCTTGTCAAAGAAAAATTTGAAGAACTTAAGAAGAAAATTATGGCGTCAGGTGCTACAATGAAAAGCTAGATATGGATTACTCAACACACGATCTTAAAGAACTAGAAAAAGAGATTGAACCTATCATAAAGGCAGAAGGTGAATTCATCCGTAGATCTTGGAACTCTATCGCCTCTGTTTCTTTTAAAGATAAGCGGGATGTTGTAACCAATATCGATATAGAAGTCGAGAACAGACTTAAGGAAAAACTTAAAAAGCTTGTTCCTGAAGCAGGATTTATCGTTGAAGAAGGAGTGAGTGAAAAAAAAGAAATATATAACTGGATTATCGACCCAGTTGATGGAACCAAAAATTACGTCCACCAATTTCCTCTTTTTGACACGAAAATTGCCTTAAACAAAGGTGACGATCCTATTCTTGGACAAATCTCATTTCCTGCCAGTTCTCAATTTTTTTCTGCAAGTAAGGGAAATGGCGCAACATATAACGGAACTGCATTAAAAGCTCGTCTTCGGACAAATCCTGATGAAGCTATTCTCGATCTAGATTTTGGAGGAATGGAAGACATAGAATGGAAAATAGATTTTCTAAAAAAATGTCTCACAAACTTTTATCGAGTACGGATATTTGGAGGAGTAGTCAATCCCTTTCTGGCGACAGGTGCTTTTGATGCATACGTCTCCGTGACTCGGAAAACTAAAATTATGGATCTTATGCCAGACCTTATTATTTTGAGTGAAGCCGGAGTAAAGGTAAAAAGAATGCAGCATATTCACCCACTTTTTTATATCTGCGGCAGTCAGGAACTTGTTGATTTTATTCATACACTTCTGCCTGATCAAAAAAATTAGACTTCATTGATTATCATTAGTCAATCTTCTATAATAGCGATACCTTATGCCAGATGCTATTGTCGCCCCTAAAAAAGACACCTCAATTGTACTTTCAAGCATCACAAAAGCGCTGATGGACAGACTGCGAGGTCTCAAGAATAAACCTACGCCAAATGATTATTCCAAAATTACCGTATCTCAGACAGTCTCTTTTGTCGCACTTGTCTATGAAAAGATTCGCAATGCGGTCGAGTATCGGGAAGATCATCTTATCCGAAGAGCGGCTATCGAACGGATTATTAAGCGGCGGTTATCTCTCAATCCGGAAGGGAAGGATGAGGCTGAAAATATATTGAGAGAACTCTTATGGGCGCGCTATTTTGACAATGGCAGTCTCGGATCTGAAGATGTGAAAGTAGTCCAATCTATTCTGGATAAATACATGTATCTCAAGCGACTTATCACTCCGGGACGAGACGGCACCTCGCAACAATTTCTCATGCAGTTTCTTCTGGACATGTTGACATGCGAAATTGAAGAGACGCTCACGCCCAAAGCAACTCTGAGAGAGTCAAGTTTTACATTTTTTATCTACCAAGTCCTGAGACTCAAAGTAAAAATAGAAGGTGTCGACGACGAACGCAAAGACGCCTATTTTTTGACCGCTGTTGAAAAGGCCTACAGAAAAAGCGATAATCCCTCCCAACGATATCATCTTTTTATTACGTTCTATAAACCATTTCACACGTATACAAATGAAGAGCTTCATGAGATGTCGTCCAAACTTCCTTCCATTTTCAAACGGATTGACCAGATGATCAAAAGTCCATACGTCGAAAGCCTGACCCGATTCACGCGCAAACAGCTGCCTCCTTTTTTGATACTTTTTTCAATTCTGTCATCGAAGATGGCCGAAGTACCCCAGATACTCACCGGCCGGAATGCATTGTGGACGGAGGTCGACGTTATCTGCCGGGAGAAATATGACATGGTCAATAAGAGACTCCGTAATCTGGCGATCAAAAGTTTTATCTATATCTTTTTAACGAAGATGATATTTGTCATCATTCTCGAGTATCCGGTCTCTTTATATCTTTATAACGAAATTAGCTACACCTCAATAGGGATCAATAGCCTTTTCCCGCCCATTTTGATGCTTCTCATCATCTCCGTATTCAGAACCCCGGGCGAAGATAATACGAAAAATATATATCAACGCATCATTGAGATTATAGATAAAGACCAAACATTTGAAACGGGTGTGGCATTTATTCCTAAAAAGGGTAAAGTACGTAGACCCATTCTCATATTCGGATTCACAATTTTTTATACGTTTACATTCATGGTAACTCTTTTACTCATCCGACAGATACTTCAATATCTTCATTTTAACCTCATCAGTCAGGCGATATTTATATTCTTCGTCAGTGTTGTCACTTTTTTCTCTTATAGAATAAAACAAATTGTCAACGAATATCGTCTCGTAGAGAAAGAGGGAGTACTCACACCTTTAGTCGATTTTTTCTTCATGCCGATCTTATCATTGGGAAAATTCTTTAGCAGCGAAATCTCCAAGCTCAATTTCTTTATCTTCATTTTCGACTTCCTCATCGAAGCCCCATTCAAATTTGTGTTTGAGATTGTCGAAGAATGGATCTCGTTTGTGAAAAAAAGAAAAGAAGAGATAATGTAAAACGCATTTAAAAAAATAAAAAAAGATTTATTCTTGTTTTATGATAGCGCCTTGTATTTCTTCAACAGCACTTCTTGCATCTCTGATTACACCCAAAGCTTTCTGTACTACCAGTAAATCTGGCATACTAAGTCCCCATAGCCCCGTTATAATCTGTTCCGAAGTTAATTCAGTACTTTTCCTATTAATTGCCGCTTCTACTACTCCTGCTTGTGAAATATTCAGAGTTTCAGCACGCCTACCAATTTCTTCTATGGTTTGAGGTAGTAGTCTGCAATTAAATTGTCTTGCTTTTTCACTCATATCCTATAATTATATCAGATTAAATTCTAAAGTGGAATTTTAGACTGTCCCAATAGTTTATCCAACCTGGCAGGTTGGTTGGACTGTCCCAATAGTTTATCCAACCTGGCAGGTTGGTTGGATTGTCATAGCAGACTAACGAAAAGTAAAATTATGATTCTGGAGCCTCTCGACGACAAACCTCGAGATTCCTCAGAATGACATTGAATGTTACAAGTTACATCTTGCGTGTTACATGATTATAGCTGATATACTACGATATGGTAAAAAAGCTCTGGAATGGACAATCTACTCCTACAATCGGTCTCGCTCCTATGGATGGCGTGACGGATGCGGCGTGCCGATTTATAGTGGATAGATATGGGAAACCCGACGTTATCTTCACGGAGTTTACATCCGTCGAGGGAATTGAAAGGGGAATACCGGCACTTCTTCAGGCATTCATTCATCACAAAACTGATACCTCGACGATTGGACAGATCTTCGGTTATACACCTCAGGCATTTTATAAAGCGGCCTTTGTCATTTGTGAGATGGGGTTTGACGGAGTCGACATCAATATGGGCTGCCCAGATCGGGCCGTTGCCCGTAAAGGTGGAGGCGCCGCTCTTATTTTGCGTCCCAAACTGGCGCAAGAAATCATTGGTGCAGTAAAACAAGCTGTCAAAGACTGGTCTGAAGGAAAAAAACTTGAGGATTCTGAATTACATAATGAAATAATTACATATGTTCGAACATTTCAGGAAAAAATGGATATCCACCCGGTGCGCTATCTCATACCTGTCTCTGTCAAAACACGGATCGGCTATGACCGGATCACAACGGAAGAATGGATACAATATCTGCTTGAAGCGGAACCATTCGCTATTTCTCTACACGGGAGGACGTTGAAACAGATGTATAGAGGGAAAGCGAACTGGGAAGAGATAGGCAAAGCCGCCGCTTTGGCCGAAAAATCAAAGACATCACTATTAGGCAATGGAGATATTCACACATATAACGACGCACTCGATAAAATAAAAATATATAAGCTTAATGGGGTACTTATCGGGCGAGCTTCGTTTGGAAACCCATGGATATTTCAAAATAAGACAGCACCTCTTGAAAAAAGACTAGCTACGGCTCTTGAACATTGTCACGTGTTTATGAACCTGACACCCGATTCACATTTTCTTTCTCTGAGAAAACATCTCGCCTGGTACTGTAAGGGTTTTGATCACGCCGCACACATTCGCGACCAACTGATGAAAGTCAATACTATAGAAGACGTTGAAGAAATTCTATCTACTATACCTTCTTAATCTGATTTTCTACGTCATTCTGGGGAACGATGAGTGTTGGAGTGACTCCAGAATCTGTATTTAATTCATTGACAACGATCCTGGACAAGCCAGGATGACGAAGATAATGTTAATATATTTCAAACTGTTCGAGGAGTTTTTTGTTGCCTTCGATTTGATAGGTGAGAAGATCTTTGTATATTCCAGGACGAGAAGATAGTTCATGAGGGCTTCCATGATCGACCACCTTTCCATCATCGAGGACTATAATTTTGTCTACATTTTGTATAGTCGAAAATCGATGAGCGATGATGATGACGAGTTTATCCTTCATGAGGTTTTGCAACGCATCTTGTACTTCTTTTTCTGACCTTGAATCAAGACT
Organism: bacterium; assembly: GCA_030647255.1. GTDB lineage: Bacteria > Patescibacteriota > Microgenomatia > UBA1406 > GWC2-37-13 > JAUSJK01. Next base: position 10,914 of record JAUSJK010000063.1, on the reverse strand, counting down.
CGACGTGGCCTCGTCGAGTATCAAAATGGGGGAGTTTTTGAGGATGGCCCTGGCAATTTGAATGCGCTGTTTTTGTCCTCCTGACAACCTAACTCCTCTTTCTCCCACCTCCGAATAAATCCCTTTTGGCAAAGCTTTGACAAATTCATACGCGTTGGCGAGCTTTAATACTTTTATGATTTCCTTATCGTCAGCACTCCCTCCATACTCGACATTCTCTTTGACCGTTGATGAAAACAGCTCATTTTCCTGAAAGACAAGTGCTATATTATTCCTGATAGATGTATGGGTTAAGTCAGAATACTTTTTGTGATCCATGAGTATCTTTCCACCCGTGGGCTCATAAAATTTAAGAATCAGATTGACAATGGTTGACTTACCGACACCGCTATGTCCAACGAGCGCTATTTTTTCATTCGATCGGATTTCAAATGATATATCACTTAATACTTGCTTGGACTTTTCGTAGTTAAAATCAACATGCGCAAATGTGATCGAAGGATTCTCTAACTTTTCCAATGAAGATACGGTTTCAAACTTTTCTTTCGAAGGCAGTTCAAGTATCTCAAAAAATTCTTTTGAACCGCTTTCAGCCATTTGAATTTGCGTCAGTATATATGACATGGCAAAAAGGGGACGCCTCACTTGGTTGACAAGCTGTATGATAAGAACCATTTCTCCGATGCTAAGCGTTCCTCTAAACGCGCTGATGAAAATGATGATGTTGATAATTGCCAAAATAATCTGAAGACTAAGATTGCGCAGAAAATCAAATATATGATACATATTGCTTTGCCGTCTGTAGATTTCGTTGCTTTTTTCAAGATTGGTTGAAATAAGATCATACTCTTTCTTTTCATTCAAGAAACTTTTTACCAGTTTTATATTCGAAATAACTTCCTGGATGCGGCCTCTCGTATAATCTTCTATCTTGTTCTTCTTTATCTCTTCCTCTCCCCACTTTTTGGTAGACCAGTAGGACAATGAAAGATAAATAGGGAAAAGAGCTAAAGTAAAAAGAGCGACATAGATATTGAAATAGGCCATGACAACAATCGTAAATATCGTTTGCAAAATGGTGGGAAGAATAAAATTGGAGGCGGTGTTGATAAATGCTTGGATTGAAACTATACCTCGACTCAGTTGGTTGACGATTTTTCCGGATATCTCTGAATCAAAGTATGATTGAGGCAGTTCGAGTACTTTTATATAAAACTTTTCTGTCAAGAATTTTCGCAGTTTAGCGCCAAAAAGGTCGCCCAATCTATCTGATATGGCTGTCATAAGTGTCCCGAATATGCTCATGCCGAAAGAGAGTACGATCAGAAACATGAGCGTGTTAAAGTTCCCCTTTTTACTTTGAATGTTCAAAAGAATTTGGTCAACGATGGATTTGGAAAGAATAGGAGCAACAAGATCGAGAAGCGCCGAAAAGACGATAAGGATCGCGATGATAGCGACAAGAGGGTACAAAGGCTTCGATATCCGAATGATTTTGACAATATTTTTCATGAATAGAGTTCTATTACATTTAGTTTATCAGGATTCTGTTTCACATTACTCCCTCTGGACTCATGACTGTATATCATTTTGAAACATGAAGTTTTTTAATAAAGTCATTAGGATTAATTATCTTCATTCCTTGATATGTTGGACCAACTCTAGTTAAAAAGGGTTTATCTCCGGTGACTAAATAATCTGATTTAGCACTTAATGCTGTAGCAATTATTAGATCATCCTCTAGATGAGTTGCGATGCCTCGTACGTTTTGAATAATAGGAATCACGATTGCTTCTTCCTGAAAAAGATTAATCGTCCCAGCAACTTGCTGTGAAGAAATATAACGTTTAAAATATGGAGTTTCTAAAGTATGTTTTAATTCCTCTAGAATATGTTCCGATGTAACTAATTGAAATTCTCCAGATTTCCAAGCTCTAAGAATTTGAGCTGGTGAAGTCGATTTACCATATGTAACTATACCTGAGGCTAAGACATTCGTATCTAAAGTCGCAGTAATCATATCAGTTTTTTTCTTTACGCTTTGCTGTTCTTACATCATTCAGTGCGCTTGATACTTCCGATAATAATTGTTTTACTGGCACTTCTTTAAAAACTTCTCCAATTTCATCTAACGCTTTAAACCGCATTGCTCGTTGTTTTTCCAGTTTTGTAAGTCGCTCTAGATCTTCAGCTGAAATAACTGCTGCCACTGGAATACCGCTTTTTTCAACAACTATTCTCGTTTGATTACGAAATACATTGTTTAATAATTCAGCCCATTGTTCTCTGGCTTCAGAGGCCTTCATGACTTGTGTCATAATAATCGTTCCTCTTAATTTTTAAATATGAAGAGGATATACGTACAATATAGTACGTATTTGTACAAAAGTCAAGCCGAAATTATTTAAAAAGTCGTTCAAATTCTCACTTTGGTAGTAAAAATTGAGGCTAAATTACGTTTAAGGATAAGTTTTATAAAATCATAAAATTGGACTGTTATATCAATTTATTCTTGATTTTAGTAATGGGGTCGTCACGCCCGGCGGAGCCAACGGGACTCGAACCCGCAACCTCTTCCGTGACAGGGAAGCGCTCTAGCCAATTGAGCTATGACTCCAAAAATTAGTCTTTAGACATTAGTCACTAGTCGTCAGAAAAACAAATTTCATTGATAACTAAAGACTATCTGTGGCCGCTGAGGGACTTGAACCCCCGACCTTTTCAATGTCAATGAAACGCTCTAGCCAACTGAGCTAAGCGGCCAATATTAGTCAAGTAGTCGTTTGACAATAGACTTTTTTTCTAATGACCAATGACTATAGTCTAATGACTCTCTTTCGCGCGCTTTATTGATCAGCAAAATCACTACCCCATTTTACCAAATAACACTCCTTTTTTGTATTCCATTGTTTTATACAACTCGAAGACCTTGGCTCATTTTGTTTTTCTTCCGACGTTGGCTCCGCCAAAAATAAATTTGCTTACTTTATTTGTAGACTTTATGTTTACCGCTATGTCCTCCGATGTCAAGTAGAAGAATCGTTAGAGTATTTCCTTCATCAAAATTCCAAATAATGCGAAGATCGCCTGTAACTCTCGAGCTCCAGCATTCACCGTATTGAGACGTACTTACTTTATGACTATGTAATGAAGGATATTTTGGATTATTTTTCAAAAAATATAATACCTTTAATATTTTCTCTGCTAATTTGATTTGATCTTTTTTAATCTGCTTAAACCTACGGCTAAAAGGACCAGTAAATCTCAAATTATACGAATTTTCATCCATATCAAAGATTTTCAAAGTATTCTTTTAACTCTTTATCACTCCTAACAGTGATATAATTTCCTTTTTTGTACGCCGCTAAACTCTCACCTATTCTTTTCTCTGTTTCTACATTTACCAATGGCACACTATCTTGTTCTTTTTTGACGTCATCATAAATAAGATACCTTACATACTCGCCGATTGACATACCAAAACGTGCAGCTTTAGAAACAGCTAAGTCAAAAAGTTCTGGAGAAAAAGTAATAAATTTTTGTATACTTTTTGTTTGCATAAAGTTTATTAACTAGTAATATATATATTTTATCATAGGTTTTAATTATTATTAAGTGATATACAATTATATTCTGCCATTAGGGCTACTAAAATTTCTGCACTGGATGCTCTAAGGTATGAATAAAAATTGAATAATTCTACCTATATTATTTATTATTGACATACTTCTATTTTTCCTCTAGTTTTCTATGCGTATTGGAATATCACTGATTAGGCTGATTTAGCCTCATATTAGCCTCGTATTTATCTTATATGTAGTTTAATTATAGGGGTAGATTGCCCCTACTTGACAAACCTATAACATTTGTGTATACTTCACCTAGATCCTAAGGTTGTTCTACGCTTGGTAGAAGAGCTTTAGGATTTTTTTATGGGAAAAAAATTTGTTTTGATTACCATAGGAATAATTGTTCTCTTCTTAACCGTTGCCCCCAAGGTCCATGCGGAAGGGCTAGCGGGTTCTTCGGCGCAAATGAATCCTGACCGTGTACAACTTTTCTGTGTTGCACAACCTACAACCGAGGTAGACTATCAGATAAAAAAAAGAGTGATCAAAAAAGTGCTTGAGAAATATAACTCTCCTCTGGCCGATTCGACAGACGCCTTTATCAGCACCTGTGAAAAATATAAACTCGATTGTTATCTCCTCCCGTCTATCGCCGGACTTGAGTCTACTTACGGTAAATTTATCTGGCCCGGTTCACATAATCCGTTTGGATGGGGCGGAGGATACATTATGTTTGACGACTGGAGCAAGAGTATCGACGCTGTCGGAAAAGGTCTGCGATACAACTATATCAATAAAGGTGCGTTAACAACGGAAGAGATCGGCCGAATCTATTCGGAAAGCCCGACATGGGCGACCAGAGTAGAGATCATCAGGTCTCAGTTTGAAAAAGAAGAACAAAATAATGGATTGTTTTTTGCCGATCTTAATGTAAAATTATAACGGCATGTTTAAACACACGATTAAAAAACTTCCCAAAAATACCCACGAAATTCTCGTAACAATACCCTGGACTACTATACAGGCAGAGTATGTAAAGGCGTTTGATAAACTCCATATCGGACTGGAGATGGAGGGATTCCGCAAAGGCAAAGTTCCCAAACCCATGGCCGAGAAAGCCATCGCCAAACAAAAAGTATACGAGCAACTTATACGAGATTACATTCCCTCTGTGTATGAGGAAATCGTCAAGACAGAGAGTCTTAAGCCTATAGTGTCCCCGGAGATTGACTTATCTAAAGCTGAAGAAAATAAGGACTGGGAGATCAAAATCACCGTCGCTGAGAAGCCTGAAGTCGTACTAGGTGAATATAAAAAAAAGATCAAAGAAGTCAAAGAAAAAGAAAAAAAGCCTGACATCTGGGTACCTGGGAAAGAAGAAGTAAAAAAGGAGCCAAATGAAGAAGTTAGTAATCAGAAATATCTCAATCAGATCCTGACGGTCCTTATAGAGACAATCAAGTGTGAAGTGTCCGACCTCGTCATAGAGAAGGAACTCAATGGCAGATTGACACGGTTAGTGGACGATGTGCAGAAAATTGGTCTCACCGTCGAAAGCTACCTTAGGTCGAAAAATACGACTATGGACAAGGTCAAGGCACAATATAGAAGGGAAATCGACGACATGTATAAACTTGAGTTTATTCTTTTGGAAATCGCGGACAAAGAAAGCATCAAAGTGGAAAAGGCTGACCTTGATAAGCTGTTTGCAGGCATAAAAGAAGAAAAGGAGCGTAAAATGGCTGAAGACAACGCCTATATGTACGCTTCTGTGTTGAGAAAACAGAAGACAATCGACTATTTGACTAGTCTATAAGCCTGTAGTATAATAGGGGCATGCAAAACAAAGCTCAGTCGAGCAAAACTCCGGCTGTGAATTTTCGTAAAAACCCACTTGAAACATTTGGGGAAGTCACCTCGTCTGTCGGAAAAGGTGCGGCCCAGAACTTCAAAGACATGGGTGCGGGCATTTTTGATCAACTGATCGGGTACAAACCTCCATCTTCCGAAACTCCTTTTGGACAAGAATGGGGTCGAAATAAATTTGAACAAAAAGCGCCTCCCAAAAAAAAAGTTGAAAAAAATCTTTTTAACTATCAAAATTATCATGAGACAGAGATTGTAAAAAGACAGATCAAAGAACTTACTGAACAAATTAAAAAAGAGGTCGATTACTTGGCCAAAGCCAACTCGTCACTTCTTCATGATATAAAAGATATCCAAACTATGACGGTCAATGCTTTGCCTGAAAAGCCGGGTATCTACCACATTCGCTTTCTGGAAATTATCTTGAGTCTTATAAGAACATTGAGAGCCAAGATAGGAGAGTCTCGCACATGGCTTCAGGCGATGATGTCCAAAAAGAAAAAAAGAGGATCACTTTTTGCCGCTCGTTCAAAGAAGATGGGAACACAATACTCCATGTCTCAGGAATTAAACAATTCAAGATCGGTACAATAATAATAGACCTTGGATTTTAGACCTTAGATCTAGGACTTTAGGTATTTAATAAACCCATTCAGCAACTTTCCGCATTCTGTCTGAATTCCAGTGAGTTCTTCTTTTTCGATAAGAGAAATGTATTTTAGATCATACGAGAGAATAGTAAAATAGCGAAGTTCTTCTAGTGATCCTTTAGAAACATACAGAAACTGTAGAAATTCTTTCTTATATTGTCTAATATTTCCCTCAACAATATTAGCGACGATTGAGACTCCAGCTCTTCTCATTTGATCTACTAATCCATATTTTTCTTCTCGAGGGAAGTGCTGTGTTACTTTATAGATGAGAAGTACTAATTGATGGGCTTTTTTCCATACTTCTAATTTTTCAAAACGATTTTCCATAATCCTAGGTCTCAGGTCTCAGGTCTCATATCCATGGTCTATCATCTACGGTCTCGGATCTAAGGTCTCGGATCTCATATCCATGGTCTATCATCTACGGTCTCAGGTCTAAGGTCTATCGTCTCATTCCAGCGCATTAAGAAATGTATTCACTCCAAACGCCCAGCTTCCGTTTGACGAAGGCGTATATTTTGCCATGATAGCGCTCGCAGTTACTAGTCCATGATCTATGTAGTGTGTTTTTATTCCTTCTGCCACCGTTTCTATCCCTTCATCATATGACGTAAATCGAGTAGTAAGATCTCCATAGATACCCCACCCCCAACAGTTATACGAATTCTCAGGGATATATTTGCAGAGATTTGACTCCTGCATCGCGATAGCCGGGAGAAGTCGGTAGTCAAATTGATATGTATCCGACACTTCGACAATCTTTTCCGCGTTATCATACAATGGTGAGTTATACTTTCGAAAAAAAGTTTTGAGATTGACCACGCGCGCATCAGACACTACTGCTTTGGCTTCATAGACTCCTAAGATAAGAGGGGAGGAAGAATACCCGAACTGATTATTCTTATTGTCTTCTCCACCGATTTCGGAAAGCAGTTTATTCGTACTTTGTTTCACGTGACGATTGTGAAGTATGGCATTGCTCAACTGAACATTGACAAGAAGAACCAACACAAAAAGAGTGAGATAGATCAGTAGCCTTTTTCCCATATACTCATAGTACGAGAAACTGAGTCTAGTGTCAAGATAAATACTTCCTTCGTCATTCTGGGGAGGAGCAGTTCGGCAGGCTCACTGTAAATTGCGACGACTCCAGAATCAGTATTTCATTAACAACGATCCTGGACAAGCCAGGATGACAAAATAAAATTAACAGACTCCTTTGTAAGTCTCTAAGTCCTAATACATCGTTGTACGGTAGAATTTACACCTTATAGTAGAACGTTGAGAAGGGTTTTTTTTCTATCGTTTTATAGAGTTTTTTCTCCCAGCCGACAACTTTGAATCCATGAGAGATAACGACGGACCCTTTCTTTAATTCCTTCGTCAGTTTGGGAAAAAGTTTTTTTATAAGTTCGGGCATGAGGAATAAATAGACGACGTCTGCTTTTTTCAAAGGCGTGTTGAATACATTTTCTGTTCGTAGTTCTATATTGGTCATTTTATCCTTCTTGGCAAGAAATCTCGCCCACATTATAAGAAAAGGATTTATGTCTACTCCTACACCTTTCACTCCATATTCTTTGACGGCAGTCCTCACGACGCGCCCATCACCACAACCAAGTTCGATAAATAGCTGCCCTTTTTTGAGACCCGCGTCTTTGAGAAAATCAACGAGTTCTTTCTTTTTTGTGGGTACGTAGGGTGAACCCATGAACGATGAGTAGAGTATGGACAACGCAAACGCCGCCACACCGACCGCAACGACGAGTTCAAATACGAGAAACCCTATATAAAGAACGTACGAATGCATAGCATATAGTATAATAAAACCAGAAAAAGTGGAAGCGAAAATGCGCCTGTAGCTTAACTGGATAGAGCATGTGGCTTCGGACCACAAGGTTGCGGGTTCAAGTCCTGCCGGGCGCACTAAAGGAGTCATTAGACTTTAGATTCTAGACTCTAGTCACTAGTAGTTAGAAAAATAGATGCTTCTTGTCTTATGTCTAAAGTCTAATAACTATGGTCTAACTTTCCGGGCCGCTAGCTCAATTGGTAGAGCATCTCCCTCTTAAGGAGGTGGTTCTGAGTTCGAGTCTCAGGCGGCTCACAATCGGATTTTCAGAGTTCATACAGAGTCTTTTAGACTATATAGACAGGCTATTATAGGAGTTCCAATAACTATATGTTTATATGAAATTAATCAAAGAAATATTTAATTTAATTTTATATACGTTCGCTATATTCTTTTTTGCAATCATGTTTCTTTTAGTATTTATTATAAGTGATCTTAAAACTAAAATCATAATTTCCTCTATTATTGTTTTAATAATTCTATTCTTAATTGGAAGGTGGTTATATCAAGACAGGAAGAATAAAAGAATTGAATATTTGAAGTATGAACGAAAATGGATGAATAACCAATTTGATAGTTTTTTAGGAGATGAATTATTAGATTTAAGACTCGATTATATTAAGCTATTAAAAGATGTAAATTGTTCTAAAGAAAAATACTCAGATTATTCTTTTGTTATATTGCCAATGGCAAAAGTATTAGAGGGTTTTTTAAAAAAAGTATTGGTTAAGTTGAAGTTGATTAAATTAAGTAAGCTAAAATTAGATCCAGATTTTTCCGTAAATTCTTTTTTTCAGCCAAAAGAAGGGAAAATAAATGAATTAATAAAAGACAAAAGATATAAAACTCTTACATCAATTGTTTATTCTGTTTATCAAGAGTGTAGAAATGAAATATTACACTACGATCTGATTGGTAACGTAAAGATTCATAGTTTGGACGACGTGAAATTTACTTACAAAAGAATTGAAGATGCAATAATAAAAACCTACAATGTTTTATTAGCATCTTAATAATAATCAAAAACTTTTGGTAAAATATTGGAAATGCTTAAACTATATTGGAAACCATTACTTTTTGTCATAATTTGCTTAGTAAGCATATATATAGTATTACAACCGACAACTGCATCTCATTTTGGCTATGCTCTAGGTGATAAAATGCCTGAAAAAATCTTAAACAATTCGAGAATTTATCGCAAGGGGTATGACTGTTTAAGTGAAAAGGAGATGGATAAAAAATATCAAAAGTCATCATTAGTACAGATAGATTTTATTTTTAATGCGTTTGGAAGCCCTTACCAAGTATTTGCTACAAATCCACAAAGGAACCTTACTCAAACTGGTTTACTTGTACTCCATGGTACTTGTTACACTGGATATGGCTTAGAAGGAGGACCATAGGTATATAAAGGATTATGAAACTCTTTTTGAAAGTTTATACTTTCTTTTAGTTCGTTAGTTTTTTATAATATCGAGAGGTCGACCTTGAAGGCAAAACTATACACTTTTCTTTATTTACATCTTTTTCAGGATAAATAGTCATTAACTTGGCTATCCAAGGGAGGAGAAGTTCAAAAGAAAGTGCAGAAGGATCACATTAGAAAGCGTTTGCGAGCGAAGCGAGTAACTATGCTTTCTTATGTCCCTCCGAAGCTTCAAAGGAGCGAAGGGGGACTTGGTTATGATAACAACCTTAAACAAAGTATGAGTCTCAGGCAGCTCACCAAAATACAATTGTCATATAGACTGACGAAAAGTTAAACACCTACATTAATATTTCCTTTTGCATACTGATGTAAAATAGCACTGACAAGTGTTTGATAAGGAATGCCACTATCAGTTGCTTTCTTCTGGATTTCTAAAAGATCTTGTTGAGCTACGCGAATGCTTATCCGTTTATCTTTTTTAGGCATTGCCTTAAAATAACTCTGATATCGTTTCATTTCTTTTTTTTCATTTTGGATGGGTTGAAATTGATCGTTCTCTAAGTCTTCAATCAGCTGTTTCTCATAATCATCAAGTGGTTTAAAAGCTTTTTCATTTAGTTTCATATTTATTAAATTAATTTATAATTATTTATTAAGATACTTCTTCGTATGTTTTCTGCTCGGATATATAGTTTTTAAAAAGATTTTCTCTTCATCTTCAACAAAAGGGACTATAAAGATGTATTCTTCTATTTTTACTAAATACATTCTTTGTTTTGGATACCTCTTTTTATTTGGATGTTCTACGATTCCAATGAATCCCTTTCTCTTTATAATCAGTGACACTTTTTCAAAACTTATTCCACGGTCTTTTTTAAGATTCTTACTCTTTTCTTTGTTAAACTCTATCCGCTTCATTACCATATTATTTCAGACATTGATGACATTGTCAACATATAATTAGACCTCTTTCACCCTTTGGCTATAAATACTTCATCAGTCCGCAGAAATTTGATTTTTTAGTAGGACATATTGTAGAAACTCTTGATAATGAAGGCGTTTTATTGACACAAATCCCCTTGTATCTTGTTCCTGTCTCCCACATCTTAGCGTCTCATTTTGCCAATAAGTATGATGTCTCCGTGAATTTTACTCAAGGCGTTCTCCGAGCCTCAATGGCATTAAAAAAAGATCTACATTAGCAATCGATAATAAAGGTACACCCAGCGAAATCAAAGCATCGTTATTGTATAATTTAGGAAATAAATCTATATGCTCAATAAAAATCAACTTTCAAAAATAGGTATTGGGACGTGGGGGATTGGCGGTCTTATGGAAGCGGATCCTAAAAATGATGAAAGCAAAAGAGTTAACTCTCTCTAAACTCACCTATACGATTCTTTGCGTATTAACAGGTAGAATAATGTTACCAAAGGTAGAAGGAAACGGGAGACGCTAACAGGTTTACGAATGTTACCATACAAAGGTTAAAAGTTATGGAACATTCGTATGAACATGGCGTCTAAGAAGGAATATATAAAAGCG